>JAOUGB010000172.1 GCA_029857875.1 Desulfobacteraceae bacterium
GAAATTAAGCGCACGCGCCGCGGAGTAATCTTTTTTGTTGAAATAAGCCCAAATTATTTCTCCATCGCAACCGTTACGTTTCGCATTTCGTTTATCCAAAAAAGCTACCATGGTGTTTTCTCCTTCACAAAAAATATGTTGCTCGAACCTGCCTTCCAAATCGATCGCAAATGCGATTGATGGAATTAAGCCTGACTTGAAAAGAATGATAAAGAATGTAATCTTCTGAAATAAATCAACAAATGAAAGGGCGCAATGTGATTGGCTGTTGCGAGGTCAGCTCCGGCTAAATTCAAACCGGTGTTAGTTAAAAAGTAGAAAAGAGAAATGTTGGGATAGTCTATTTATCTTCAATATATATGTATTTATATCCATTTTGTCAAGCTGCTTCAGAATGAAAAGCTGCAAAAAAATCTGGTGATTTGCTTTCAAAAATTAGATGATTAGCTGGGCTCAATCGACACCTCGCCCACTGATGAGAACACCCGAACCCCGGATCTTCAATTCGTGAGGGCTGCGGGACGTAGTTGACAAGGTTGAATAACTAAATGCGGCGAAAAGGAAAAGAGACATTTCAATGAGATAGATTTTTCAATGGGTCGCCTTGAGATAACTTGTGGGACTCCCTGGATATCAGTCGGCCGAAAAACCTGCGATATGTCTGACATCCGATCTTGGCCCTGATTGCATATCTGCAATTTTCAATAAGGGCAAATCCTTTTTCGGGGGTTTGCCTTTTTTGAATTTCTGTAAAAAACAAGATATATGTACTGGAAATTGAGATGCTTGAACTTGCAATGATGGCAAGATATCGCAAAGATGAGATCCTGTGTCAATGGTATTCATGATTTAGTTTTCACGATATTTTTAATTAAAAAGCGGTTTTGCCTGATTTAGTTCGTTCCTGCCTTGTTTTTTCTTTTTCCTTTTGTTCGTCTTTGAGCAGTTTCTCCAGTGCGTTCTTGAAGTAAATGATAATTTGACATTTCGGCTTTCCAAACCGATCCGGAACAAAAGATAGAATCAGCAAGTCATTGCTCTTTTTCCAGTAAAGCGATTTTGAGGTTTCCCCGCCCCAGTTTATACTCTCCGGAGCACCGTATTTTTGTTTAAGCGTCTCTAAGGGGTTCAACGCATCTTTTTTAAAATGGATTTTTATCAAAACAGGTCTTCGAGTATATTCTGAATAGACCAGCTCGACGTAGTCAAATGAAACGTTTTTATTTTGCATATAGCGATACATCAGTTTAACCGTATTATGCTCAACCCGTTCTCCGAGAGGGGAATTCAATTTTTTGTTTAATTTATCAAGATCCGCGAAATATTCTTTCAAGAAACCCTCATAGTTTATTTCCAAATCGATAATATTTCTGGGTTCAATAGCATCATCGCCTAAAATCTTATTTAGGCCTTCTCTTACCTTGCCTGATATAATTGTATTTTTCCCGATATCGAAAAAAGTGAAGCTGTCGGAATGTTCTGGAGCAGGTCGGGGGGGTTCGGTTTCTTGTTTATCTCCGCAGGACACGCTGAGTGAGATTAACATAATGATTATAAAGAAAAAAGAAATTGTTTTGATAATTTTTAGCTTCACATTTCATTTTTACACTAAAAACTTGTTTTAAGCAAGAACGATATTACTCAGTATTCCATAAAATTCAAGAAGTTAAATTCAGCATACGTAACATCTCAATAAATCATGGATTCGAGTCAATATAATAATTTCATACAACAGAACTTATTGAGAATTTACACAAATCTCACTTAACATGCTTATATTACGCTTCACATGCTTTCCTGTGGATCTCCTTTCATTTCAAAGTTCATAACAGGAGAAAAATATGTAGTACGAATAGGAAAATGATTCAAAAAAGATTTCAAATTTCATTGAATAGGTTGTAAGGCTTATTTAGAGATATTTAGATATCCTTCTGTTGATTAGATACTTTTATAAGGTTTTCCTTTTTTGCTTTTTTATGGATTTATATGTAATCGGAGTTGATCAATCTTGGGTTGCTGTTTTGGCAAGGTATCGAAGGTTTTGACAAGTCCGATTTTCGTGGGTTTCTCAATATATCTTGAGGTTGCCTTGAAGCTTTGAGGGTGTATTTTTAGATATCAAGAGTGAACAATTTATCAATCGAAATCCTTACTCGGTTTTAGATACCCATAGTTTTTAGCACTTCCTTAATCTGTTCGGTTTTTATATAACCTTCTTCCCATAAAATTTGGCCGATAGGACGGTGAACGGAACCGCTAAAATTTTCGAGGATCTGAATCTTCATTGCCTCATAAAGATTTTCTATGGTAATGAATCCCTTATCTACGGCCACTGCACCAAATCGTTTGTCAAGCTTACTTTCAGCCATTTACTGCCTCCTTTGTTCAGGGTAGTTTGAGCAGCAGATAGAGTGATGTAAAATCAGTAGAATTGAAGATTCTGCCCTTTTGAAAACGAGAATCCATACCCAATCTGAACTATCCGGTTTAATTATAATATTGAATACGTTGTTGTTCCCGGACGGTCAAGAGAAAATCGGCCACCGATTTTATTTTATTATCTATTTTGGACCAGATCCCAAGATGATGTTTAACCGTATACGCCAAATTCTCATCAAGATCTGTTCCAGATAACCATTTAAGGTAATCGATAGGAATTGCCTCAAACTTCATTCCCTTGTGTTTACTATATGCCATCCTTGCTAAAAGCACCGGATTCTTTGTTGTCTCTATCATCTTGTCAATTGCTTCCGTACCAAAATCATCAATCCGAAACCTTTGATAGCTGGTACTCTGCAATTAAATCTGGAAATCTAAAATCGATTCAATTGGTTGTGATATCATATTCCAAAAATTGAACTGTTCAGAGATGTATTGACCAGTTTACCTAAACCCGCCCAAGGACTGCTTTTAAGACCTGAGATAGCATGCTTTCTGGAGAAGATATCATCCACCTCAAAATCCTGCGATATGTCTAACATCAAAAGTGAAGCATTCAATATGGTGCATCAAGCTCAAGGAACTCTCTGTGGAGATACCCTATACCCAACGGTACAAAACGCGGCTTTGGTCAGCAAAAAGAGCGATTTAAGCCTTGAATAAAGGCTTGCTTTCCAAGTTTACCTCAAAATTTCAAATTGATCTATGCTGGTTTTATCCAGCGTGCTGCCAGGAAGGCTCCCGTGTTTAGGCCCCTCTCGCTTCCCGACTTTTCAATTTTTGGGGCAATATCCGGTTCATCATTTTTTTCGAAATAGATGGCCGTTTGAACGATGCCTTCCACGGGAGACAGGCCTTTCATCTCGTCAGGAGATCTGAAGATCGTATGCCTGAAGAGTGGATGCCCTTTTTTGGCCGCCTCCTTCCTTCGTTGCGCCCAGGGGCTCAGGGAGTTCAAGGTTGCTACAACGATAAATCCTCCAGGTTTTGTGACGCGGAATAGCTCTTCAACGGCAATCCTTGCATCTTGAATAAATTCAATGGCGGTTATGGATATTGCTTTGTGAAATGAAGCGTCGGCAAAGGGAAGCCTCCGTATATCGCCAATGACGGATTGAAATGTTCGACCTGGGCACTTAGTCAGGGCACGGCGAAGCATGGCGAGGGCGAGATCAAGCCCAACGACCCGAGCACCCGTCTCAAGGATGTCCGCGGTAAAGATTCCCGTCCCGCATCCTGCGTCCAGAATCACCTCTCCTGGCTCCGGCGTCAGCATCCGGAGTATAAGTTCGCTCTCATAGCCCTTGATCAGCCTCCCTATGGTCGTTTCAAACCACAGATCATATTTCTCGGGCCAATCATCAAAGATCTCCGCCATAATAATGCATCCTACAAATTGAAATGGGGACCAAGTTTATTGGTTATCTACTTTCAGAAACGAGGCGCCCAAGAAAAATTGCATACGGCGTAATATCCTGTTCCGCACTCCCGTTTTCCAACGCATTCATATAGTCGTCTCGTTTTTCAAGTGGAATAACGGTCCAGGGATACCCGCCCGCAGCGAGTATCACATTCATTAGAAATCTTCCAATACGGCCATTGCCATCCATATACGGATGGATGAAGACACGTTTTTGAGGTCTTAGAAATGTTGTGATATCGAAATCCAAACAATGAACTATAAAGTGATGTTTTCTCCTCGTATGATTTTTCCGAATCAATCCTCCGGCAACAAATTCCAAAGCATACTTTAATCTCTGCCCCTTTTTTATATGATAGTTATAACCTATTATAAAAACCTCATTTAACCAGTATTGTATTTTCACTCTACAGCCATATATTTTTTATAAAGTATAACAAGCACAAATAAAAACCTTTATCAAAGATGATATTACAAGCGAAAATGAAACTCAAGACCTATGGGATGATCAAAATGAGGGAAATGTAGTAAATATGTGTTAGGTAAATTTCGAATGTGACAACCCTGGCAATTACATTGGATGTGACTTAGGGATTAACGTTTAGGGATGAGTTAATTGATAAATCAACAGGAGGTGCATTATGATCGGAACAACCATTACCATTCTGGCTATTGCTTATTTCATTAATAGCTGTATGAACAAAGCACCCGCCACGTGCAAGTTGTAGATTCGGGTGCAGTAAACTATATATGTCACAGACCACTAATTGGACTACAAACGCTAATCGGAGGACATATTCAACGTCAGGGCCTCGTACGAGGCCCTGCCATTTTTTTGTTGTCAAACCGTTTCGGTTTTAGTGATATATTAGGAAAACGAGAGTTGATCTCAAATTGGTTTTTTGGCAAGATATGTTTAAGGTTAATTTAACACCATTATTTGGGTTTTTGTCTTAGTTACATGAAGTCAACGGCAATTTTAATAAGTAAAACGGATTTTTTGAGAAAATGAAAAAAGCTCAAATGCCATTTCAACGGATAAAGCCAAAATACAACATTATGAGTTGCCACCATATTTTTTCTTGAAGGTGCTGGGGAAGCTTCGAAAGAATAATTCCTTTAAATTCTATACTTCATTTATAAAGTTGGTTCTTCTCCAACTAAATTGGAGAAGAGTTGAAAATCTAAAAAAACAAGATTTTTTCAACCTAAAGCTCAAGAACCGGAAACAACCGTCTGGTTGCTCATCATAATACCATGACCAGCTAATGTTGGCCTTGAAAAGGAGATATTTTATGATAAAAAAACTGCTCATTTTTATTCCGATCCTCTTATCTGCCTGTGTAAACATTCCAGAAAATGTTTCACCTGTTACTGGTTTTGATATCGATCAGTATTTGGGCACTTGGTACGAAATAGCCAGACTGGATCACTCCTTTGAAAGAGGATTAGAAAGAGTAACCGCACAATACAGCCTTAGAGATGATGGTGGTATAAAGGTTGTCAATAAAGGGCTTGATCCCAAAAAAAATACATGGAAAGAAGTGATCGGGAAAGCATACTTCGTAGGTGATTCAAATCTTGGCAGTTTAAAAGTATCCTTTTGGGGTCCTTTTTACAGCAGTTATAATATCATAGACCTTGATAAAAAAAAATATTCTTATTCAATGGTATGCGGACCCAATAAATCTTATTTGTGGATTTTGGCAAGAGAACCCCATATGGAAGAATCCCTAAAATCCGAATTGATGAATAGGGCAAAAGCTTTAGGATTCGAAACTGACAAAATGATCCATGTGACGCACTAAAAAGTCAACAACCTGGTCAACATCAACGCCATGGGTCCTCTACCAGTTAGTCGAAACAGCTTCTCACGTCCAAGCCATATCACACAATTTGTGTAACCATCAATCACTAGAATCTCTTATTTGATTGGAGATTTGACAAACCGTCAACAAACAGATTATCCTTTTAAAAAAGGAGGTTGATGATGAAAACACTCAATTCGAAAGACAGGGCCCC
>JAOUGB010000173.1 GCA_029857875.1 Desulfobacteraceae bacterium
GTGATTCATTTGCCATCGCATCAATCCGAGCCACTAGTTTTTGCATAGCCTCATCGCTATGTATCGCATCCCGACTATCAGCCCTTGACCTGTGAACTAACCAATTTCTTTCAGATAAAAGATTGAAAAATCGGTCCTTAAGTTTAGTACTTAACAATCCTTGCTTTGAAATTCTATGGATGGTGCGGCCAAAAGTTTTTTTTCTTGCTTCCTCGACAAGTGCATTACCGACCACCTCTCCCATTCTCTTTTCGGCTTGTGCGGCTAGAACAAAATATTGGGCAGAGACACCTTCAAGTTCCTGCATTTGCCATAATGCGAAGCCTATTCTTTGAGTAATTTCATTAAGACGATTCGCTTTTTCCATTTGTATATTGAATTCTTCCATCGAAATCTAACAGGACGCCTGACCAGCGGGTGCATTTTTTGCCCGTCTGTGTCCAGGCGAATGTTATATGCTGTCATTTATTTGGTTTTCTAATATTTCCAGTTAAATTACTTTTTCTCAAAACTCCATTATTTGTATACTTCTTAAGTAGTGAATCAACGATAATTTCATCACCCTCATCACACAAGGGGCCAAGAGTAATTATAACTTTATCCAACACCTTGGCATCAATATCTATGTCAAAATTTTCCAGATTAGGACCATTGCCATTTATTATTGAAGTCATGATATGACTTGGAAGAGCCTTAAGATAATATTCATTACTAAATCCGTCTGGTGGAATTGGTATTGTAGGTAAAATAAATAAAATGAAGCGAACCTCTTCTTGGAATGACCATACTTTATTTTTATATGTGGCAAAATCATTAACTTCTTTTAGCTGCATTTTTGCCTGGCCATCAGGTTGCACTTTTAAATCAACCACATCTTTCAAATAAATTGATGGATCGTCTACATATTTTACTTTTTTTAATATTTTATCTCTTTGAAAAATATTTGGAAGAATCAGGTAGTTATCATTAAAGAATTTTTCAAATGGAATAGGTGCATACAATGTGCCTTCTTGAATGAATCTATATTTAGGATCGGGTTTTAAAGGACGATAATACATCCAATCACTTTCAAAAGATATTCGAACTCCACGCATCTTATCAGTATACATATGCCAAAGTGGAATACTTTCTACATTTGAATCTGTCCAACAACTAACAAACAGAAATTTACCAAGCTCATATTTCCCATAAAATTTTGCCTCACTTACATCATCAACACGATCTAATCGGTTAAAACGAATTGTTTGATATTTTAAAATTAGAGCCAATGTATTGATACTTGTATAATGATGAATAATACTCATAATGAAACCTTAATCATATAACGTTGCTAATCAGCCGCGCGGTTTTTTGCGTCGGCTGAATTAGCCTTGTTCGGCTTTTATTGTCTTTTGTCCCAGTAAATGCAATGTCTCCACCAGCCTTTTAGGACCATCAGGATGGAAGTAGTCCACGTACTGAAGCATTCCTATCTCTGGTGGAATCGAAACCTCGTCAAGTCTGACGGGAATGATATACTTCGTTCCTGGCGACAGTTTTTTGAGCTGTTCGAACGCGGTCTTTATCTCTTTCTGAAAAAACCCTGGCTTAGAAATGGACCTGGAGGACAGGCAAAGCACAATGCCAAAAGAGCGTTTCATCGCATGATCAATCTCAAGATGCCACATTTGGCCTGGCAATAGGTTCTCCGTATCAAGCCAAGGATGAAAACCAGCAATCCGAAGATCCTCATACAGCCTCTTCACTTTGTCGCGATCCTCGTGCGAGTATGCAAGAAACACCATAGGGTGTGCAGTCTTAGGTGAGGTTCCTTTGGAGTCTGGGGGATGTGGTTTCCCCGGCGGTGGTGTTTCTGCTTCGTCGGATGAGGCACTATCTGCTGAATCAGGGGAGATCATTGGTAGAATCTGCCGAATTAGATGTTCTCGAACATTCCTTTCAAAATCGATGGGGCGATTATACTCCCAAAAAAGTACGCCCATTTTTTCAAGCTCCTTTCGGAACTGAATAACCTTCTTGAACTGTGATAGCTCCTTCAGGTCTGTCGTATAGAAAGGAGTTCGACGAAAGTAAAACATGACGCGTGGTCGTTCGTATTTTTTGAAGTATTTATATGCCCTTTGGAATTCCTCGTCAGTTCCTGACCGAGCCCGTTTCGTAGGCGTACCGAAACGCCGCCACATGATGCCCACGAATATGTCGAACTCTCCTATCTCCCGGTTGATTACGTCTTGCGCATCGTCTCCAATATCCGGCCAAGCATGTGTCTCCCATCGGATCGCATCAAGTTGAAATGGGAGCAAATCTTCAAAAACTCGTCTGATTTCAGCAACAACTAGCGAAACGATCTCCCGCTCTTCCCCCACGTCGCCAGGTGATGCAATGAAGACTCTAAGCCTATTATTAGTTCCGTTCATTGGTATCTATACCTCATGCCGAACGTGGCCTTCAGCCGCGAGCGAAGCAAGACGGACTGAAAGGCATGGTTAGATTTTGTCGAGATATAGTAAGACTATTTAACTCTCAAAATCAGCTCCCTTTCGATCGTTCTACGCAATAGCTCAAGAACTGTGCTTGTGAAAAAATCGAGAGACCTATTCTTCCTTGGCAAGTCTCCGATGATGTCGGTCACGATTTCTTTTGATATTGCTTGATTTAGAGAAATCCAGAATTTGTCCTCTGAGAGCACAAGATTTATGGAATCGTTGGTCAGCATGAAATTATCATGAACCGAGGCTTGCTCCTTGCCTCTAACCCTAACGAGTTGAAGTGCAAGCGTTCGGTCCGGATAGGTAACAAATCGAACCAACCAATGCATTTGGTCCCTAAATGAGACCAGGATTCGATAAGTTCCAGTCTCACGAAAAATATTATCTGGAAATATAGAGGCCTGTATAGTGAGTATGTCTCCGGCTCCTGCCGCTTTAAAGCTTGATACGAGCGACCCCGCTTCTCTTTCAATCTCTTTGATTCTGGCACTTAACAATTTGGATTTAGTGACTTCAGCTTCTTCCTGGCTCTTTTCGACTTCCTTCTTTTGCTTGATCCTGTTCTTTATCTCACCAAAGAATTGATGGGCTGCTCCCTCGTATTCCTGTTTAATATTACCTTGCACAAACCTTGTTTCTGTGGATATTTCCGGTGAGTCAGTGGTTCCGCGACCTAGCACTACTAATAACTTGGATAGACCGGGTTCATAGACAGGAAATAGATCTACGTAATGTAGGTCTTTCAGCCTCTGGTCCGAAATGTCGCAGTCTTCAATGCGAACAGGAATTACAAATATTTCGTTTTCAGGAAATTCGTCTAGAATTTCAAAAGCAACTTTGAGTTCTTTTTGGACATAGCCTTTCTTTGACAAGGAATGGCGTGACAAAATGGCAATAAAATATCTACATGCTCTGATAGCCTCTTGTATCGTTGCCTGCCATTTCTGCCCAGGCAAAAGCATTTCTATGTCCAACCAAGCTTCGATACCTTTTTTATGCAAAACATCGAAGAGGTGTCGTGCTTGGGCCATATCTTGTCTGGCATAACTTATGAACACATCAGCCATTTTTATCCTTTTTTCTCCTAATCTAACATGTATTAGTTGACCTAAGTGAAATGTGAAAATTGTCACTTTTTGACAACTAAATCAGAATTAATAAAATGTTTTTATCAAAACAACTTACCGTAAAAGATAAATAAGGCATCAGGGTTCAGGTGCCAGGGATCAGGAATCAGGGCTCGGGGCTCAGGGATCAGGTGTCAGGGTTTAACCCTTTTTCAGCGCCATGTCAGGCTCCTTGTTTAAATGGCGTTAGTCATCAAAATCGAAAAATTCGTCAAAGTCATTTGGGAAAGAATCTTCCCAGATTCTTTCTTTAAGAAGTTCGTAAACATTAAAAACTATCGGGCAGATCGAATAATTATTAACTACGCCAATCAGCCTGAAAACAAATTCTTCTTTGTGTAAGTGAGGATAGGATTCACAATCATTGGGACGATATTTATATTGAGTGCATATGTTGTTTTCTAAAAAGGGGCAAGGCAATCTGTTAAAAGTATAGTCCCCGCCATTTTTCTTTTTTAAGAATTGTTTTTTGAAATTTGGAATGCTGATCCCGACGCTTTTAGATAATTTTTTAATATCATTTTTATTTAATATCGGGCTCACTTTCTTGCAGCAATTTGCGCATTTCGTACAATCTATTTCCGAAGAAACGTAATCAAATAATTCGTGAACAATTGAATCTAGATCTTCGAGTGAAATGTCACAGCCTTTTAAAAAAGAACGAAACTCCCAGTTTTCGTCATTTTTTATTTTGGATGTTTTTTCTATTTTTTTTAGATTTGTTTCCATTATTTCAAAATCTCGGATGGGGATCGGCCACGCTATCTTATTAATGTTTAAAAATTATTGTTCCCAAAATAGGTGTTTTTAGTGTTTGCATGCCATCAATTGGTTCATTGGATTCCACCAACTGGCCCCAAAGCAGCCAGGATCAGCGTTATTCCGGAATATCAAATCCATCCGTTTTCCAGGGCTCAGGGGTCAGGTGCCAGGGTTCAGGGTTCAGGGATCAGGTGTCCCCAGTTAAATTCGCTGCGCTTGTCTTCTTCGAAGAATTTAACGGGGCAAGCAGGGCTAAGGGTTCAGGGATCAGCACTACTGCGGAATATCAAATCCATGCTTACGAATTTCATCAAACAGACGATCCTTATTTATCGGCTTTACAAGAAAACCGTCACAATTTGCTTGAGCCGCCGCCAGGACATAGCTTTTGTCGGAAACCGCTGTCGTCATAATTATCTTGGATTTCTTTTCCGGGCTTAACCCTTTTTGAGCCTCCAACTGTCTGATCTTTTTCAGCGCCACAATGCCGTCATACCCAGGCATCAGGATGTCCAGACAGATCAAATCATAGGGCTCATTGTTCTCTAAGGCCATTTTAACGGCGGTAAGAGCCTCGTTGCCATTGGCGGCAATATCAACTTCACCAAGAGGAGCCAGTAATGTATTTACAAGCTTCCTTGATACAAAGTCATCTTCAGCAATTAATATTTTCATGTTTTTCACCGCCCATTCGCTTTGCTCATTCGAGGCACAGAGTTCGCGGAGATGAATACGTTTCCCATCGCCGCTGAGAGGACGGCGATGGAAAAACCATCAGCAACTTACGTTGCGAAAACAACAAAAATACAGAAAACTCTACGAACTTTGCGGCTTTTCGGTGGACAATTTTTATACTTGATTAAATCAACCGATTAGATGAAACCCATTAGCGACTTTAGCAATGTATATTTATTTATAGTTATTACCTTTTTATAGCCCTGTCACTATTTTAACCGCTCGGTTTAGGTCTGACTACACAGGTGTAAGATGAGTCCAGTAAGAGTTGAAGAAGATTATAATTTTCGCATAACACATATTTGATAGAATTTCAAATTATTATAAATGGTTGTTTATTGTGCCACATGGTGGCATATGCGCGAATGGAGTTATATATCACTATGTAGTTGTTTTGTAATATCATCTACACACAGCCTGGATATCTTTCACCGCCCATTCCCCCCGCTTTCGCGGTAATCATTAGAGACGCTGAGTCCGCAGAGGGTGTCATCTTCTTTCTTTTCGCTGAGAGGGCGAAAAGAAAGAAACACATGCCCTTCGGGCAAATCTCCCAAAATTCAAATGATCTCGGTACTCAACTTTAAGAGGCAACGTCCAATTAAGGCGTTCTATAATTCTAAATTAATTGAAGCGAAGCTTCTGATGGTTTCTGTTTGCCGTCCTCTCAGCGGCAAACAGAAAATCTAGGTTTTCTCTGCGTTCTCCGCGCCTCAGCG
>JAOUGB010000174.1 GCA_029857875.1 Desulfobacteraceae bacterium
GTTGTATCCGGCATTTTCCCTGAATCATTCATGAAAATTGTGTTTCCTGAAATGCGTCTTTAGGATTTTTAACTGCGGCCTGTAAACATTTTTTTTACTCTATATGGCCAGTTTATTCAACACTATCTCCAGACAAGGTTTTTAAGCTGGCGGCCCTTTTTGATATCAATGGGAGAAAAAATTTATTTGACAGAGTTTGTCCTTTTGATTTTTTATGGATTTTTAGATATATATAGTTTTAAATTCCGTGATTAAAGATTTTGGCTTTGTTTGAATGCATCCGACATTTTAAAAATAAGATAAGTTCAACACGTATTTTATTACGATAACATCCAGTCAAATCCATGGCGACAAATCTTCCCCCTGAGTACTTTGAGGCGGATAAACGATATCGTGCCGCCAAAACACCTGGTGAGAAAATCTCCTGTATCGAAGAATTGCTGCGCATTGTTCCCAAACACAAAGGCACGGACAAGCTCAGGGCCGGATTGCGCAAACGGCTCTCTAAATTAAAAACCACCGCTCAAGCCAAAAAAGGTACCGCTAAGCGAGAATCGGCTTTTCGTATCGACAAAGAAGGCGCCGGACAAGTGGTGCTGGTCGGTCCTGCCAATGTGGGTAAATCCTCCCTGGTATCAGCGCTTACCAACGCCACACCCGAAATCGCTGATTTTCCGCATACAACCTGGAAACCCACTCCGGGAATGATGCCCATTGAAAACATCCAGATCCAACTGGTGGATACGCCGCCGCTTAACCGGGATTTTATGGAACCGGAATTGTTGGACCTGATTCGCAGATCGGACTATATTTTAGTGGTCGTGGATTTGCAGACGGATCCGGTACATCAGCTTGAAGACTCGGTTGCCATCCTTCAAGAACATCGGATCATGCCCGATCACCTAAAAGAGCTTTATTCTGAGCAGCGCGGCCTGATCTTCATACCCTTTTTGGTGCTGACCAACAAGTTTGACGATGACAATTTTGATGAAAATTTCGAGATTTTCTGTGAGCTGCTCGAGAATGACTGGCCTTCGATTCCGGTTTCAGCAACCACCGGCCACAACCTGGAACAGTTTAAAAGGATGCTGTTTGAACGACTCGAAATTATACGCGTCTACTCCAAAGCTCCCGGCAGAGAGCCGGATTTCAAGGAACCGTTTATTTTGAAAAAAGGAGATACGGTTGAGAAGTTTGCAGGGAAAATTCACCAGGATTTTGCCAGCAAATTAAAAACCGCCCGATTATGGGGCACGGCCGTCTATGACGGACAGTTGGTGCAACGAGACCATGTGTTAAGCGACAATGACATTGTGGAACTGCAGATATAATTGAAATAATTAGTTTGGAAACAATATGAGAAACTTGTTTTGTGTCATAGGGATGTTGGGAGTTGTTCTATTTGTTTCTGGATATTATTTTATAAATAATGGAAGGTACGTTTATTTTTTGGGTATAGCATTGATGATAGCAGGATTTATTGGAATTAAAAAAACAAAATAACACCTCAATTGAACGAAAATGACCGAAACGTTAAACCGATATGACGTGGGTGTGATTCACGGCCGGTTCCAGGTGCTTCACAATGACCATCTGAAGTACTTACTGCTCGGCAAAGCGCTCTGCAAGCATCTGGTTGTCGGAATTACCAACCCGGATCCATCCCAGATCAAGGATGAGCCTGCCGATCCTCATCGAAGCGGTTTGGCCGCCAACCCGCTCACCTATTATGAGCGTTACCAGTTGGTTCGGGCTGCCCTGACCGAAGCGGGCTTCTGTATGGAGGACTTTTCGGTAGTTCCGTTGCCCATCAATAGTCCGGGAAATTACAAATATTACGTGCCCATGGAGGCCGTGTTCTTTCTGTCCATCTACGACGACTGGGGGCGGCAAAAAAAGAAATATTTCGAATCGTTGAGATTAAATGTGCATGTGCTTTGGGAAGTCAAACCGGGAGAAAAAGGGATCAGTGGCAGCGACGTGCGGCGTAGAATGGCCGACGGCCTGCCGTGGGAGCACCTGGTGCCCGGTTCTGTGGCGCAACTTTTGAAAGAATGGAAAATACAGCAGCGACTTCGATCAATGAGATCTTCGCAGTGAGGGATGCACAATGGCAATACGCGACATTAGCACACCGCTTTTAATTTGTTGACGGCGTCGGCCACCACTCGGATCGTTTTATCGATCTGAGCTTCGGTGGTCATCCTGCCGACACTGAACCGGAGGGTTCCCATGGCCCATTCCAGGGGGGTGCCCATGGCTTTCAGGACATGGGAAATTTCCACAGAATCGGAGTGGCAAGCCGCTCCGGCGGATGCAGCCACTTCGAGACCGATTTCTTCCAGGATACGGTTGGCTTCCAGCCCCTTAAAGGAAAGGTTCAGCGTGTTCGGAAGGCGGTGTTGGAGGTGACCGTTAAGGCGAATGTCGAAAAGCCGGCCCAACAGTCCCTCGTGCAGCCGGTCGCGCAGAAATTTCATACGGGCCATATTATTTTCCAGATCCTGCTGTGCGATTTCACATGCTTTTCCCAGACCGACGATTTCTAGTACATTTTCGGTACCGGCCCGCCAACCCATTTCCTGACCGGCACCGAAACAGAATTTTTCAGGTTCCAGCGGCGGGCGCACATACAGCGCACCGATGCCCTTGGGTGCATACACTTTGTGCCCGGCCATCGAGAGCAAATCCACCTCCAGATCTTCTACATTAGTGGGGATTTTCCCTACCGATTGAGCAGCGTCGGTGTGTATGGCGATGGCATGTTTTTTTGCAATACGGCTGATTTCGGCAATCGGCTGAATGGTCCCGACTTCGTTGTTGGCATGCATGACGGTGATCAGAATGGTCGTGGGCCGAACGGCCCTTTCCACATCGGCGGGATCCACCAGGCCGTCTTCACTGACCGGCAAATACGTGGTTTCGAACCCGTCCGCTTCGAGATATCGGCAGACTTCGAGCACTGCCGGGTGTTCGAAATTGCTGGTGATGATATGATTTCCCTTTTCCCTGGACCGCCGCGCCACACCGCGGATGGCGTGGTTGTTGGATTCTGTGCCGCCGCTGGTAAAGAAAACCTCGGTTGGACGGCAGTTAAGGATGCCGGCCACCTGTCTGCGGGAAGTCTCAACGGCCTGCTTGGGTTTGATGCCGTACCAGTGCGAGCTGGAAGGGTTGCCGAATTCTGCTTCCAGAAACGGCCGCATGGCCTCGATCACTTCCGGATCATGGGGTGTGGTGGCGTTGTAATCTAAGTAAATTGGTTTGATCATGATCAATTTCCTCGTTTGAGTATACCGGTTGAAAATTGATTTGTTCGAATTCGCATTCGTCGCGTTGCTGCCGGAAACGGCTTGCCCGGCTGGGTTTAAAACGCCTGTTTGCCCGTTTTTTTTGGAGCACGAAAGACGGTTATACCCACGGTTTGCAGTCTTTCACCGACTTGCCGAACTCCCCAGACTCAACCGACTAAAACAGTTGCTTCCAAAGACTGAACTTTATGCTCTCGTAACCGGCCGGAGCATAGTTCCACTTGTCACCATAAACATGAACCCGTTTGACTTCTTTGCCGTTTTTGTCGTATACCTTGCCGCCCTCCAGGATCCAAGCCAGGATACCCCCCTTGAGGTTGACAACAGTGATGCCCTGCTTGGCCATTCCACAGGCGAACACGCAGCTGCGGTAGCTGATGGTACAATAGCAGACTGCGGCCTTATCCTTGTACTGATCGGGATGGCTCAAAAAGTCCTGCTTGGAGACAGCACCGGGAAGCATCGAAACAGCCATTTCCGCCGGCTTGCGGGTATCGACAAATACCACCGTTCCCTGATTCAGCAATTCCATACCCTGTTGCGGTGAGATATCCTTGACGGCCGGGAAATCTTTTTTATACCCTGCGTACAAGTCATAGATGGTTTCCTTTTTCTGTGCGTCGGACATTTCACTGTCACCCAGAGCAATGTGAGCTATGCACAGAAGCGAGATCAAACCATAAAAAAGTAGAGGGATCGTCCGGTTTCGTCTCACGCGAAATTGCCCTTTATACCTACGGTTCACAAAAGTCATATGCGATTTTGATACTATGGTTTCGCAGCATAAAAATTGTTCTATCGGGCAAGTATCAATAAGAACCATTTATGGCTCGCTATTGATAGGCTTTTGAAACTCCTCAACCGATATAAAATTGTAGCCTGTGGAAGGAGCCTCCCATCCCAATTCCGATGCTTGCAGATTTTCTTTCCGAATGACTTTTTATTTTTCATGATAGGTGATTCGGTAAATAAACGCGGCTGGATCATAGAAATCAATCGGATGGCCTCCCACTTCCGCATATGGGTAGCCAAATGTATTGAGCGGCGCACCTTTCTGAGGAGGATTCAGCACTAAGTCGCGGCCGTGGGCGATGACGACCCGATAAGGATCAATGCCTCCCCAAAAATAGTCGCGATAAGCATTGGTTTTAGCATCCTTTAAATCAAGCTTTTCTACAAGCATTTTCTTACGCACATCCGCCGGGTCAACCGGGACCCAGCCATACCCGGGAAGAAAAAACTCCGCCCAACAGTGCTGCCAGGTGGTGACGTCCTGCTGGGGCTTTTTTCCGAGACGGACGCTGAAGACCTCGCGAGCCGGCACACCAGCCGCTCGGGCCAGCGCAATAAAGGCTGACGAAATATCCGTGCATTTTCCACCCGGTTTTTCCAGCAACTTGCACACATCACCTTTGCCACAGCCTACGGTTTTGGGATCCCGATACATATTCTCACAGGTCCAGTCATAGATCGCCTTGGCCTTTTTCAGCACCGTTTTTTTCCCTTTGGTGATGGTGTCGGACAGCTTTTTAACCTCTCCGTCAGTTGGACCGAGAGAAGTGGGTTTCAAAAACTCCGCATAATCGGCAGGATTCCAGGTGGGTTCCTGAGCAGGCAAAGCGCGACGACGAACTTCCTGCCGTTCAACCTTGAATGAAAACTTGAGCTTCCGGCTGGTGGCATCCTTCGGCCACTCGGCATAGAGAATCGGAGTCCCGTAAGACCGGTCCGTATACACACCGTTAGCGGAATAATCTCCTGATGTTTGAATGTCGCTGATGAGTTGGTCTCTGTCAGAAACAGGATAAGGAATCCATAGGCGGGCAGTCTGTCCTTGAGCCTGGACTGAAAGATCTACCTCCACGGTTATGATCCCTGAATGGGTTTTCGACAAGGCACTCGAACAGATTCCACAAGTAAAAAGAGCTACCAGCAATGCAACAATTAGATTTTTTTTCAAGATCATTCCTTTCTGTTAAATGATCTTTATCCCATGGACAATTTCAACATGTCAAATATATAATATTGATATATAAAGCCGAAATCATTAAGAAAATCAATACAGATGAGACAATAATTCGGACAGTTGTTAATATTTAATATTTTCAGTATTTTTTGGTGTGGGAATTGGTGTAGGAAAAATTTTAAAAATCATCGGGGAATCCTGCCCTCGCTGTGCGGGATTTCCGCCACACGGCATAGGCGGACAAGTCCGCTACGCTTCAAAAAACTATGAATGTGATTTAGTTTTTGAACAAAATTCTTGACATTTCGCATAATGTCGATATACGAACAATCATCGTGTAAGTTGGGTTGCCCTTGTATGGGAGTGCTTGGGCAACCCGTTCTTTTTTTGACCTATAGCTCCCCCTTTCCAAACAAAAGCGTCCATATTTATTACGGGGAATCCTGCCCCGCGCTGCGGGATTTCACATCATTTGGTTTAAATAAAAGTGTTCAACGGAATACCTATATTTTCAATTTGTTTTCCATTAAT
>JAOUGB010000175.1 GCA_029857875.1 Desulfobacteraceae bacterium
TGTCACCCCTGAACTTGGACAAAAAGATTTTCTCTCGCTTCCCAAGCAAAGCCCCTTGCCGCTGGGGATCGTTCTCTCCGGCAACTGGCCCCTTTGTATTTCACGCGCTCTATCGAACGATTTGGAAACTGAAACATCTTTTACCAGTCCAAAAGGTGAGGCAGCCTGGGTTAAAAAATTCGAATCCGACTATTGGGTATTTCCCAACTGGCAACTCGATTTAAGCATCAAACGAGATGCCCTCGAGAAGGCAGGCTACAGACTGTTTGTCCATCTTTTGGAGCCGATTCCAAAAGATGTGGCCTTGAAAAAGAGACCTGGTCTTTGGAACTGGGAGTTGGAACTTCTTTAATATTCAAGCATGTATCTATTAACGCATGTAATGTTAGGATGTTTTTCCTCTATTTCAGGAGATATTTGTTTCAAGAAGTGCCTAAAATTTTAAGTGAACTAAAGTGAGCTAAAATTAAGGAATGCACTTTCACCGCAGTCAAATTATAAACTGGTGAGAACTATAACTTCATAGAAGTTAGATCAATCATGAAAAAATATTCGTAACATTTTATTGAGTATTCATATCTTGAAAACAACTTTAGTCACTTTAGCTCACTTTAGGCATTTTAAACTTCCAATTGGAGGACAACCATGAAATCTGTAGCAATATTTACCGACGCTATCGACATTGAACTGAAAACCGGTCCGGATATGTTTGACATTACATCGGAACTTGAACAGCGAATCAAAACATCAGATATTGAAAACGGGAATCTTTGCGCCACAATGGTGGGATCCACCGGGTCGATTACCACCATAGAATTCGAACCCGGGGTGGTGGAAGATTTAAAAAGGGCCATCAATACGCTGGCTCCGCCCGGACTGGAATATGAACATGAAAAGGCCTGGCACGACGGCAATGGACACAGCCATGTCCAGGCCGCGATTCTTGGACCGTCCATTGTTTTGCCGGTTCGAAATGGAAAACTCAGACGGGGAACCTGGCAACAGGTGGTTGCCATCAATCACGACAACCGTCCAAGGACACGGACCGTCGAAGTGACCATCATTGGTACCAAACAGGATTGAAAATTGAAATATTGATTATTGACGATTGACGAAAGTCATTCCGATTGACCTATTATTTTAGGCACTTTAGATCACTTTAGGCACTTTAGGCACTCTTTTAATAATGGATAGATTTTATAATACCAGGCGAATCATGTATTGAAAAATCTAAATTGGTTATAATAATTGATTACCCTTGACAAATCGATTTAACCCTATTAATAATTCGCCTTTGTGGAAATTGAAATGGTGTTGAAAAAGCCATTTATTTTAATAAACAAATTGAAAGGAGACGTTAACAAATGTCAAAATTAATTCCACCCCATGGCGGCAAGGGTTTAACCTGCTGCCTGCTTGAAGGCGCCGAGCTTGATGCAGAAAAGAAAAAGGCCAAAGGCCTAAAGAAAATCACCATGTCCCATCGAGAAGTTGGAGACCTTATTATGATGGGTATCGGCGGATTCAGCCCGCTGACAGGCTTTATGACCAAAGCGGACTGGAAAGGTGTTTGTGAAAATTTTCAGCTTGCCGATGGAACTTTCTGGCCCATTCCCGTAACACTTTCCGTGGACAAGGCCGATGCCGACAGCATCAAAAACGGCGATGAAATCGCCCTCTGTGACCCGGATACCGATGAAATTATGGGAACCATGAAAGTCACGGAAAAATATGAATTGACCGAGGCCGACAAAAAATTTGAATGTGAAAAGATATACATGGGAGAAGGCACGCCTACCGTCGAGGAATTCTGGAAAATTGCTGGTGAAGATCATCCAGGTGTTCAGATGGTCATGGCACAGAAGGGCTTCAACCTTGCCGGAACAGTCAAAGTCTTGAGTGAAGGTGAGTATCCCACCAAATATGCCGGAGTCTATATGAGACCCGAAGAATCCCGCAGAATTTTTGAAGAAAAAGGATGGAGTGAAATTGCCGCCCTTCAGCTTAGAAACCCCATGCACAGATCCCATGAATATCTTTGCAAGATAGCCGTAGAGGTTTGTGACGGTGTCTATATTCACTCACTGGTGGGTAACCTAAAACCCGGTGATATTCCTGCCGAAGTTCGTGTAAAATGTATCGACTCCCTGGTAAAGAACTATTTTGTAGAAAAAAATGTGGTACAGGGCGGGTATCCCCTTGACATGCGCTATGCCGGCCCCAGAGAGGGCCTGCTTCATGCCACTTTCCGCCAGAATTACGGCTGTTCTCGAATGATTATCGGCCGTGACCATGCAGGCGTAGGCGATTTCTACGGCATGTTTGAAGCCCAGACCATCTTTGACAAAATCCCGACCTCCGACGATCCGGGAAAGAATTTGCTTTGCCAACCCTTAAAGATCGACTGGACATTCTATTGTTTTAAGTGTGACGGCATGGCATCCCTCAGAACCTGCCCCCATGGCAAGGAAGATCGTGTGCTTCTTTCCGGAACCATGCTGCGCAAGCTCCTTTCAGAGGGCGGAGAACTTCCGGATCATTTCGGACGCGATGAAGTGGTTGAAATCCTGCGAAAGTACTACGAAGGACTCGAAGAAAAAGTCGAAATCAAGATGCACGGAGCCGCTACCGGCGACAACAAAAAATAGAAAAAAAACCGGGCAACGCCTGGTTACTTAACAAAAAAGGGGAGACAATTTTTGTCTCCCCTTTTTTTATTATATGTTTTGAGATAAATTCTATGGTTAAATTTTTTACGAACCTTTCAGTTATTGCCTGCCTGAATATTCATTATATGCCATGGCCACGGTTCGGTAGACGAGATGGGCCAGCTTTGAAAACGGCAGAAACGCAAACAGGTTGAAAACAAAGACGAGATGGATGAAGTACATCACGTACGTCACACCGGCCATTCCCGCCAGCCTTGTGGCTTCAGTAAGTACACCGGTCACACCGAGTCCAAATACAAGTCCCAGCAGATACCAATCCTTGTATGTGGAGGTCTGATCTTTTTTAGCCAGACGGTTTTTAATCATCAAAGCACTACCGATAATTAGTGCCACACCGGCGACATTTGCCAGCCATTTAACCGGATTCAATTGCGAATAGGGCCCATGCTGCTGAAAAACATAAAGTACAACAAAGAATATGTTTGTCACGATAAAAAGCCCTACAAATGACCAGAATACCATAAGATGGGCTGTGGCACGGTCTTTGTTTTCAGAACATTCTGAGAACTTGCTATGTTTTAATATGGTCGGTAAAATACCGGGAATCGCCTTGATGAATCCCATGAATTCGAATTCTTTTTTTCCTGTTTTACCTTCCAAGACTGCATTTTCATGGATATCACGGATAAACCGTTTCAATCCCAAAGCGAAAATCACGACCACCCAGATCGCCAATGGAACAAAAATCATATCCACCAGCCATGTGGAAAAAAACAAATGATGTGCAATTCCGTGCTCTCCCAAAGGGGGTGAAAAATCGAGCAACCCTGTGACAAGGCCCAGAACAATAAAGATGACCACGGGAATCCCCATGAGAATGGGGAGTTTCTTGGGATCGTTGACCGCCTTCCCCACTGATTTGGGCACCGCATAATCTGCAATGGCATAGGATCGAATAGCTCCCAGTACTTCACCCGGTTTTGCACCACGGGGGCACATGGTCGTACAATCCCCGCAATGATGACACAGCCAGATATCAAGATTGCCGACAAGTCTGTCCTTTAACCCCCAGGATGCCGCAATCATCTCCTTTCGAGGGAAAGGTTTTGTGTCCGGAGAAATGGGGCAGGCCACCGAACAGGTTGCGCATTGGAAGCACTTTTTCAAAGTGTCGCCCCCGAGCCCGATGACTTCTTTAATAAAGCCGACATCAGGCTCTATCAGGTATTTGTCTGTCATATGGATACCTCCTGCTATTAATTGAATATTGACGATTGAAGATTTTTGGTCTCATTTGGAGACTTGTTCAATCTTCAATCGCCAATTGAAAATCATCAATCCCTAAAATCCCTTGAACGGATTCGGACCCAATGCTTCGACTTCTTCTACAAAATCATTGATCATTTTGGGAAGCTTGTCATACTCGTCGATGGCAATCGTAAACTGTGTCACCCGTTCTTCTTCCAGAGCCAGGCTTGATAAAGCATCGCCGATTTTCTTCATCCTGATGTCCGAAAGTTCGCTCCCTTTAATAAAATGGCACTGGTAGTCGTCGCCGTGTTGGCAACCCAACAGAAAAGCCCCGTCCATGCCTTGGGCCAGAGCGTCTTTGATCCAGATGACATTCATGGAACCCAGGCAGCGAATCGGAATAAACCGGACTTCGGCTGAATAGACAAGCCTGTTCAAACCGGCGATGTCCAGCGCAGGATAGGCATCGTTTTCACATACAAAACCGACGATCCGGAAAGGTGGCTCGTCATAATCGTCTTCCGAAGGTACGCCGATGGATTTAACCATGGAACCGACGCTGTCGATGTTATAATCGGCAAAACCGATGATCCGTTCTGGGCAGGCGCCCATACAGGTTCCGCAGCGCCGGCATCGCGCCGGATTCGGTTTTGGCGTTCCTTTTTCATCGTCATCCAGAGCACCGAATGGACACTCTTCCGTACATCGTTTGCACTGGGTGCACCTTTGGAAGAAGAAGTCCGGGAAGGTCATATCACCGGACCTGGGGTGCACGGCAACGCCCCTGTTGACGGATTCAATGCACTGGATCGCTTTCAGGGCAGCACCGGTGGCATCTTCCATCGATTCTTCTATGGTCATGCTACGCCGGATGGCGCCGGCAGCATAAATACCGGTCCGCTGGGTTTCATAGGGAAAGCATATATAATTCGAATCGCAGTAGCCGTTAAAAAGACCGATATCACGAAACGCCGGACCCTGCCGATACGCCATGTTGACCACCGGATCATCCACGGTAACCGGAACCATCCCGGTAGCCAGCACCACCATATCAGCGTTGACTTTAACCTTTTCTCCCAAAAGGGTATTATCGGCCTCGACAATCATGCCGTCACCGTTTTTGGAAACATTGATCACTTCCCCTTTGGTCATAAAGATGCCTTCATCCTGCTGGATACTCTTGTAAAAGTTTTCCGTCAGGCCGGGTGTGCGCATATGCTGGTAAAAGATATAGGCCTTGCCATCGTTATAATCTTCACGCACGTATTTGGCCTGTTTAAGGGTAACCAGGCTGGTCACCGAGCCGGCGTAATCAAAGTCCGCATCATCCTCGCCTTTGCCGGGACTCTGGATAAAAACCACCGATTTGGCTTCCTTGCCGTCAGACCGGATGATCTTCCCTTTAGCCGCCATCTCCTCAAACTGGTGGTTGGTGACAACATCCGGCAGCTCGCCGAAACCCAGGTGGGCAAATTCATCTCCTTTGGGTTTAAACGGGCGCCAACCGGCAGCCAGCACTACGGCCCCAAATTTTTCGCCATTGGGATCAAACTTTAAAATATCGACTTTGCCCTTGTTGTATTCCATATAACGCTTATGCTGTGCTTCAACATCCAGTTCTTTACCGTTCTCATCAAACTTCATTTCTTCGGGCAGCGGGAAAGGCACGTCAAATTCGAGCTTGTCACCGGGTTTTTTGAGCGTTACGGTGAAATCCCCGGGCTCACCGGCGATCCGGGCAACGATGGTTTCGGTTTTAACGGTAATGTTGCCATAAGATTCGAGTTCTTTGATTTTGCTTTCAATAACCGGCGGTACAAGACTTTCATAGGGGTCTTCGACGGGCAGCTGTTT
>JAOUGB010000177.1 GCA_029857875.1 Desulfobacteraceae bacterium
CAAGCAACGGGTAACGGGTAACGAGTAACAAGTAACAAGTAACAAATGATAAGTGGTAAATAAAAAATGTATCAAGAAAAAGTTAAGGTTTTGTGGAACCAAAAAATCGGGCCGGAATATTATCGAATCGGTTTAACGTGTCATCATAGATATAAAGATGCCAGACCCGGCCAATTTGTCATGCTGCGCTTTCCAGGTCAGATTACCCCTTTTTTGCGTCGTCCCTTTTCCATTCATAAGTTGATATCTGACAATAACCAAACCATTGGGATTGAACTCCTTTACAAGGTGGTGGGGGAGGGCACAAAGAAACTATCCGGGATTCAAGTCGATGACATTATTGACATTCTTGGCCCATTAGGTAATGGTTTCGCTTTTTCTCATCATTATAAAACCGTTTATATTGTTGCAGGCGGCATTGGTGTTGCACCGCTGGTTTTTTTGGCTACATATTTGCGGGAAAAAGGGGTCGATACTGCAAAATGTGAGGTTTTTTTAGGTGGAAGATCAAAGGATGATTTGCTATGCAGGGATGAATTTATAGACATTGGAATGAAAATACAGGTTACCACAGATGATGGAAGTGAGGGAGACCAGTGTTTTATCACCCATCCTTTGGAAGTTGCTTCCAAAGGATGTAGCCCCGATGTGATTTACGCCTGCGGTCCCTTGGAGATGTTAACATGTGTATTGGATATTGCTGAGAAGTATCATGTGCCGTGTCAGGTTTCCATTGAAACGGCCATGGCTTGTGGTATGGGGGCTTGCCTTGGGTGTGCGGTTGAAAAAAAAGGGCCGGAAAAGGCTTACTTCCATGCCTGCCTGGATGGTCCGGTATTTGATGCCGGCATCATAAAAATATAATCTGATCTTAAAATTTTAGCACATTTTGCATTGACTTGTGAAAATTCATATGTTAGATGCACAGCGTCCTTAATGGATCGTATTTTATATGAGGATTCTTATTGTCCGAGAAGGTGTTCTTTTTCATGAAGAGGGAAACCATACGTGCCATAAAGGATCTGGCATATTATAGCAGCATCGGCTTATCCGTAGCGCTTTCAATCTTTATCGGGCTGGCCATAGGCGTATACCTTGACAGAAAAGTATTTAATACAACACCATGGTTTACACTGATTTGTCTTGGGCTTGGAATCGCTGCGGGATTTAGGAATATCGGAATTGCAATAAAAAAGAGCAGAAAGCTCTAACGGATATTTTTAAGGTGGAAATTCAACATCGTCTTTATAAATTCGTAAACTTAGCGAATTGGATCCTGTTTTCTTTTGCCAGTCTGATCGGACTTTTTCTTATGCCGTCTGATTTTACTGCGGGGATTATTTGTGGGGGCCTGATTGTCACGATCAATTTTCATTTGCTCTACCGGACACTTAAAAAAGCGTTTAGACCCCCCCATCTGGCTTCCACCAGTGTAATATTGGCCAAATATTACATTCGATTCATTGTCAGCGGCCTTATTATATTTGTCCTTATATCAGAGCATTTTGTTGATCCTTTGGGTCTTTTTGTCGGACTTTCGGTGGTGGTGGCGAGTATCACGCTTGCCACTGTACGTGAATTAACCAAATATATTTTCAAGGAGGCAACTTAAGGTGGAACATCCCTATCTATTTTTTGTAAAGCTGTTTGAAATGTTCGGTCTTGGACATTTTGCCCATACGTATCCCCACATCGTCTATTCTTGGGTGGTGATGATCTTACTCATTGTACTTGGAATCGTCGGGGCAAAGAGTGTAAATCTGGTTCCTTCGAAAATACAAAATGTGTTGGAGATTCTCATTTCAGGACTCGAAGAATTCACCATTGATATTACCGGAGAAGAAGGGCGCTGGCTTTTTCCACTTCTTGCGACGGTTTTTATTTATATTTTTGCCTGTAACATAATGGGACTTGTGCCTGGATTTTTTCCGCCGACCGCCAACCTGAACACAACCCTTTCATGTGCTCTTGTTGTTGTCCTGTTTACGCACGTTATCGGCATTAAATATCACGGTGCAAAATATATTAAACACTTTCTCGGACCCGTATGGTGGATGGTCCCTCTTATTTTTCCTATTGAAGTCATAGGACACTTGGCACGTATTCTGTCTCTTACTTTTCGTCTTTTCGGTAACATGATGGGCCATGAACTCGTCTTGGGTATCCTTTTCATGCTGGCGGGATTGTTTTTTGCCCCGCTGCCGATAATGGCTCTTGGCATTTTCGTTGCACTGGTACAGGCGTTTGTTTTTTATTTACTTTCAACCATGTATTTTACCGGTGCAATAGAGCATGCACATTAATTTAAATGTATAATAAGAGAAAAAAATAATAGTATGCTTTTTAATTTTAATGGGAAAATGGAAGAAGCATAAAAAACATAAATAAAGGAGGTAGAGTAGATTATGGGTGCAGAAGCATTACAATTTTTCATTGCCTGCGTGACTGCAGCTGGTTTCGGAGTAGGGATTGCAGCCTTTGGTTGCGGTATTGGACAGGGAATTGGTGTAAGGGGTGCCGTTGAAGGTATTGCCAGGAACCCCGAATCATCCGGTAAGGTAACGGTTACCATGCTGATTGGTCTTGCTATGATCGAATCACTGTGTATTTATGCACTGGTTGTTGCGTTGATTCTTATCTATGCCCATCCCCAGGCAGCGACGATTGCCGGGTTGTTTGGTGCTGGCGGTCACTAATAAGAACAGACACATTTTTTAAAAAAATAGGGCTGTGCCGTGTCAGGTGCAGCCCTATTTTATTTTCCGTCAAGCGCTTATAAAACTTTTGCTAAAAACTTCCCGGTATAAGAACCATTTACCTTTACGATCTCTTCCGGTGTCCCTATTCCGACGACTTTTCCTCCTTCATCGCCACCTTCGGGCCCGAGATCGATGATGTGATCCGCGGTTTTAATGACATCCAGATTGTGTTCGATCACAATGACCGTATTCCCTCCGTCCACAAGTCTTGATAACACATCAAGTAGTTTGCGAATGTCATCCGTATGGAGTCCTGTTGTCGGTTCATCAAGGATATAAACGGTTCTTCCCGTCGCTTTTTTCCCAAGTTCTCGAGACAGTTTGATCCGTTGGGCTTCCCCGCCGGATAGCGTTGTCGCCGGTTGACCAATATGAATATATCCCAGGCCGACATCGATCACAGTCTGTAATTTGTTTTTAATATTGCTTACTCTATTAAAAAACCTGAAGGACTGATTGACGGTCATGCCAAGTATCTCTGCAATGTTTTTCCCTTTATATTTAATTTCAAGGGTTTCCCGGTTGTATCTTTTTCCGTGGCAAACATCACAGGTCACATAAACATCCGGTAAAAAATGCATTTCTATTTTGATAATACCATCCCCGCGACAGGCTTCACATCTTCCTCCTTTAACGTTAAAACTGAATCTTCCGGGTTTATAACCTCTCAATCGTGCTTCAGGTGTCCTGGAAAAAAGTTCTCTGATATACGTAAAAACACCGGTGTATGTTCCAGGATTGGAACGGGGCGTTCTGCCAATGGGGGACTGGTCGATATGGATGACTTTGTCAATATACTCAATGCCCAATATGTTGTTGAATGTGCCTACCGGCATTCTGGCATGATAAAGTCTCTGGGCCATGGCACGATAGAGGGTTTCCAGAACAAGTGACGATTTTCCGGAGCCGGATACACCGGTGACGCAGATAAAGCATCCCAAGGGGAATTCTACATTGATATTTTTAAGGTTATTTTGAGATGCGTCTTGGATAATTATTTTTTCACGGTGACCGGATCGTCGCTTAAGGGGTAACGGGACACTTTTTCGGCCTGAAAGATACTGTCCGGTCAATGATTTTTCCTCTTTTAAAAGTTCATCCGGTGAGCCGGAAAAAACAACATATCCACCGTTTATTCCTGCTCCGGGTCCCATATCGACAACATGATCCGAAGCACGTATGGTTTCTTCATCGTGTTCAACCACAAGAACGGTATTGCCGAGATCGCGCATTTGAAAAAGGGTTTCGCGAAGACGCTGGTTGTCTCTCTGGTGCAGACCGATGCTCGGTTCATCAAGAACATAAAGAACACCGGTCAGCTTCGAGCCAATCTGTGTCGCAAGCCGTATTCGTTGGCTTTCCCCACCGGAAAGCGTGGATGCTGATCTGTCGATGGTAAGGTAGCCAAGTCCGACATTTTCTAAAAAACCGAGCCGTTCATTGATTTCTTTTAGAATTCTTGATGCAATAATCTCTTTTTTGCCGGTCAGTTTTAGTTTTTGAAAAAAAGTACGGGCTGTTGTTACTGAGAATTGGGTTATTTCGAAAATATTGAGATCCTCCACTCGAACAGACCTGCTGGCCTTGTTTAATTTGGCGCCATGGCATTCGGGGCAGGACCGAAAATTCATGTACGGCTTAATTTCTTCTCTGGACTGGTAGGATTCTGTTTCCAGGTATCGTCGTTTAAGCTTCGGAATAATACCTTCAAATAGTTTTGTATAGGTAAAGCGTCGATTGTTTCTTTCAAAATAGAATGTAATTCGTTCAGTTCCTGAGCCATATAAAAGGGCACTTTTAAATAAATCTGGAAGATCTTTGTAAGGGGTATAAATATCGACACCATAGTGTGAAGTCAACGCATCTAAAAATTCAATAAAATGGACGGTGTTTCTGTTGGCCCACAAAGCAACTGCCCCTTGTCTCAAAGAGAGTTCGTGATTTGGAATGATCAGGCCAGGGTCAAATTCAGTTATTGAACCCAAGCCGTCACATTTTGGACAGGCGCCCTGGGGAGAGTTGAAAGAAAAACTTGCTGGTGTGAAATCCGGATAACTTATTCCGCAGGTGATACACGCTGATTTTTCGCTAAATAAAATCGGCTCTTCATCAGCAATGTCCACCGTAATGAGGCCGTTTGAAAGGGACATGGCAAGTTCTATGGAATCCGCAAGCCGATTACGGATTTTTTCTTTTACGATTAAGCGGTCCACAACCACGTCGATGGTATGCTTTTTGTTCTTGTCCAGCCTACCGACCGCTTCAATTTCCAGAGTTTTCTCATTGACACGGACCCGGGCGAAGCCTTCTTTTTTAAGCCGTTTAAAAAGCTTATCGTGTGAGCCTTTCTGACCTGAGACAAGGGGCGCCAGAATCATAATCCTGGTTCCTTCGTTCAGTGACATAACCTTGTCAACAATCTGATCGAGTGCTTGAGCAGTAATCGGTTTTCCACACAGATAACAATGAGGCGTGCCGGTTCTTGCAAAGAGGAGGCGGAGATAATCATAAATTTCCGTTACCGTTCCTACAGTTGATCGGGGATTGTGACTGGCGGTTTTTTGTTCAATTGCAATTGCCGGCGACAGTCCTTCAATGGTGTCCACATCAGGTTTCTCCATACGTTCTAGAAACTGGCGAGCGTAAGCGGACAAGGATTCAACGTATCTTCGCTGACCTTCAGCATACAGGGTGTCAAAAGCGAGTGTTGACTTTCCAGATCCTGAAAGGCCGGTAACCACGATGAGTTGGTTCCGGGGCAATTCAACATCAATGTTTTTTAAGTTATGATGTCTTGCACCGCGTATGATTATTTTTTCAGTCTTCATTTGATCTTTAAAACCTGTTCCTATGGGCCTTGTTTGTCCCGCTATTTAATGGCCAAAACATTTAAGCTATAAATTAGGAAAGAGAAAAGAGGAAAGAGGATAAGGAAAACTACGGATAAAC
>JAOUGB010000178.1 GCA_029857875.1 Desulfobacteraceae bacterium
TGGTTGATTTTATTCCGGACATCTTTGCCCTCCTTCCAGAAAATGGTCCGTGACAGGTTATGCAAGTATTATTTTATTTCTGAGTCGTTCAGCGCTCTTTGCGTCACGAAAAGAGATGATCGGCACTGGAGACCGACGGAAAAGCTTTTCAGCTACCGATCCGATAAGGACATGTTCAAGGTCGCTACGTCCCTTGACCCCCATAACGATCATATCGATATTTTCTTTGACAATGAGTTTCAGTAGTTCATCTATCGGGTTCCCGACTTTGAATATAGTCCGGATTTTTTTACGATCAAAGGAAGACTTTTCCATGAAATGTTCCAGCATTTCCTTTCGTTCCGCCTTGATCCCTTCAGCGTAATGTTCAGCATCGACTTCATATCCCATGGATGCAACCATCCTAACCGCTGAAATATCCCGAGAATTAATAATGCTGGCAATAATCAGTTCAGCGTTCAAAAGTTGAGCAATTTGAGCGGCATAATTGAAAAGGCCTTCTGAATATGATGTAAAAGCCATCGCAACCATTATTTTCTTTACATTATCCATAATATTCTCCTTTTATTGAACCAAGACGCTATTTCATCTGGCGCATCAGGTTGCAGAAACGGCAACCGCCTTTGGAATGCGGGGCCTTTGCAGCAAATACAGAAGGCCCAAAATAGCCAAACCGATGGGATAAACCCAGTAACGCTGATCATACGGCAGACCGATCCAGGAAGAAACTGCGTCAGGACGCATAAGAATGAAGGTAACGCATAGAAACAGCGGCAACTCGTAGAACTTGTTACGCGCTACGAACCAGCCCTGGGTTGCAGAAGCGAATGCAAAGTTTCCCATGCATGCCATGACAAAGATAAGAATTCCCTGTGGCCAGCTGGTGATATTGTGAAGAATCAGGTCGCTGTTGAAAATAAACATAAACGGCAAAATAGCGGTCCGGATATCGTACATAAATCCCTGTATGCCGGTTGCAATCGGTGGTGACTTGGCAATGGCGGCAGCAGCATAGGCCGCCAGGCCCACGGGCGGGGTGTCATCCGCAAGAATTCCAAAATAGAAACAGAACAGGTGGGCAGACATCAAAGGAACAACCCATTCCTGGTTGCCTGCAATGGTAACGATAGCCGGTGCTGTCAGAGAAGCCATGACAATATATGTGGCCGTTGTGGGGAGTCCCATGCCGATGATAAGGCTGGCAAAGGCGGTGATCACCAGCATCAGATAGATGTTGCCCATGGAGATGACGTCGATGACCTCTGTGATGAGACCGCCGAGTCCCAGAGCAACAACGCCCACGATGATTCCTGCGGCGGCGGTGGCAAGGGCAACGGCAACCATGTTTCGGGCACCGGTGGCAAGAGCGGAGAAAATGTCGATAATACTCTGTTTAAATGCGGGAGCAATGGGCTGTTTGTTCAGGTATGCTTTTACAGGACCCTGGAACAGCATGAGGATTGCTATGACCCATATTGCATTAAAAGCTGCCAATTCGGGCGAATGTCGAACGACAATCAGTTCATATAAGAGCATACAAATAGGTACGAGAAAGTGTGCGCCGCCAATCAGGGTTTTAAAAAAGACCGGGAGTTCTTCGCGCGGTATGCCTTTAAGTCCCAGCTTGGATGCTTCAATATGAACAATATAGAACAAGGCGGCATAGGAGGCAAAGGCGGGTATGGCGGCCGCTTTGACGACTTGGATATAGGGAACGTTGACATACTCGGCAATAATGAAAGCAGCCGCACCCATGATCGGCGGCGCCAGCTGTCCGTCTGTGCTTGCCGCAACTTCAACAGCCGCTGCTTTAGTGGCCGGATAGCCGACTTTTTTCATCATGGGAATGGTAAATGTTCCTGTGGTTACGATATTGGCAATGCTTGAGCCGGATACCATGCCCGTTAGTCCGCTGCCCACAATTGCAGCCTTGGCAGGGCCGCCTTTAAACCCGCCCAAAAGGCTCATAGCCAGTTGTATAAAATAATGACCTGCACCCGCCTTGTCGAGCATGGCCCCAAAAAGGACAAACAGAAAGACAATGGTTGCGGAAACATCTAAGGGAATACCGTAAATCCCTTCCGTGGACATGGTCATCTGTCCCACGAACCGGTTCATTGAAACGCCCTTAAACGAAATGACATCCGGCATATAGGGGCCGAAAAAGGAATAGAAACAAAACAACAAGGCAATGATCGGCAAGGCAGGTCCGATTACCCGTCGTGACGCCTCGAGCAAAAGCACGGTAAGGGTGAGTCCGATCACAATATCCCGTGTTATGGGTGCACCGTAGCGGGTCGTAAGCCCCGCATAATCGATGGCGATATACAGTGCGGAAAAAGCGGCCACGATTGCGATAATATAGTCGAATATTGGAATCCTGTCGGTGGCGGACAGAAATTTGAGGCCGAAACGTGCTTTTTTAAAAAAAGGATAGTTCAGAAAAACAATCAGCAGGGCAAAACCAAGATGGATGGCCCTTATAAAAGTGGAATCGAGAATCAACCAGCTTGCGATGGAAAGCTGAAAAAAACTCCAGATCACCGCAATCGTGGGAATAACGAATTTGGAAGGCCCCTTGGGACGACGGCTGATTCCTTCTTCTTCTTCGGCCAACCGTTTCGCCAGCTCCAGACCTTCATCCTCCTCCAAGCTCTTATCCTGCTTATGGATTTCATTCTCGCTCATGGCTGTCACCTAATCTATAGTATCAATTTAGCCTTTGAAAAGAATTATTGTATCCAGATAATCTTACTTGCCCTAATAAAAAAATGGCGGCGGGCCCGTATCCATAAACACTGGCTTCGCCGCCTGGCAATTTAGGAGTACGGCTTTGATTATTTCAGGCCGGCTTCCTTGTAATACTTCATTGCACCCGGATGGATCGGTGCAGACAGACCTTCCAGCATATTTGTTTTGGTCAAAACCTGAAAGGCCGGATGCAGCTTTTTAAATTCTTCGAAGTTTTCAAATACCTCTTTGGTAATCGCGTATACCACTTTATCCGTCACTTTTGCCGAAGTGACAAAAGTTGCCTTGACACCGAACGTCTGAACATCTTCTTTGTTGTCAGCATTTGGATAAAGCGTAATCGGTATAATCGCCGGCGCATAGTAAGGGTATTTTGCCAGCAATTTATCAACACCGGTGATGGAAGCAAAGCGGACCTTTCTTTTTCCGGATGTTGCTTCCATGATCGATCCATTGGGATGTCCCACCGTGTAAAAGAAGGCATCGATTCTTCCGTCCTGGAGAAGGCTGGCGGATTCAGCAGCCTTGATTCCTTCTGCCTGCAAGTCTTTTTCATAATCGATTCCGACTGCTTCAAGTGCATCGATGGAGTTCTGACGCTGGCCTGAACCGGGATTGCCGATGTTTACCTTTTTTCCTTTGAGATCCATGATACTTTTGATACCTGCATCCACCGCAGCAACCAGCGTGATGGATTCGGGATGGATACTGAATACGGCCCGAACATCTTTCTGAGGACCTGCATCTTTCCATTCGGCAAGGCCGTGGATGGCCTGATATTGGCGGTCGGATTGGACCACGCCGAAGTCCAGATCTCCGGACATAACGGCATTGACGTTGAACACCGATCCTCCGGTGGATTCCACGGTGCAGCGAATACCATACACATCCCTCTTTTGGTTTACGATTTTAGCAATGGCGCCGCCGGTGGGATAATAAACGCCGGTAATGCCGCCGGTACCAATGGTTACATAGGTTGTTTTGGCCTGCGCGGTTGTGGGCGTTCCTCCCATAAAAACGGCAAATCCAAAGACAAGCGCAATGCCGATAACTAAAACTTTCTTCATTTGAACCTCCTTACTCAATATACGGTTACGGGTTAGTAAAAAATACCTGATCTTTTACATATTGTTATCTCCCCTCCTTCTTTTTATTTTTATAATATAAATAGTAAACCTACTGTTTATTTAATCGGTAATAACTCATGCAATTTAGGTGCTATTGAGGAGTGGGGTATTTGATGAATAACATTCAGTTAATCACGTAAAATCACAGTAAGTCAAGCCTTAAATTTAAATCTCAAGTTTCACACCTTTTAATTCATGATCTCCGAGGCGTAGGCTCTACGAGCCGGAGGCTGAAGCCTTATCTGGTGCCATTTGGATAGGTCTTATTCAAGTGAATTTTGATGGAGTTTATCCCATCGCCATATATTTTCCCAAAAGGCGATATGAATTATGACATCGCAGCGTGTTCCAATATTTTAGGATTTGTGATGTAATATTCGAACATAGGAGTGTTGCAAATTTTGAATTTGTCATTTAAAACGATCAAATATGGAAAAGATGAATAAAATAGGAAAAAAACCTCAGGTGAGTATTATCATTCCGACGTATAACCGCGGCTGGATCATTAAAGAGGCCATCGATTCCGTACTGGCACAGGATTATACAGAATTTGAGTTGATCGTCGTGGACGACGGTTCCACAGATCATACATCTGACGTTTTAGATTCCTACAGGAACATTATTAAGGTTCTTTCCCAGAAGAATAAGGGGGTGAGTGCTGCCCGAAACCGGGGAATTGCAGAAGCATCCGGAAAGTTTATCGCTTTCCTTGACTCGGATGATCTCTGGCTGTCCCAAAAACTTTCCGTGCAGATTGAATTTTTTAATCAAACGCCGGATGCTTTAATTTGCCAGACCGAGGAAGTTTGGATCAGAAACGGACTCAGGGTCAACCCTAAAAAACGACACAAAAAGCCTTCGGGGATGATTTTTAAACCTTCCCTGGAATTATGTCTTGTCAGCCCGTCGGCGGTAATGATCCAACGAAGTCTGTTTGACAGGGTAGGGGAGTTTGATGAAACCCTGCCGGCCTGTGAGGACTATGATCTATGGCTTAGAATCAGTTGCAGGTTTCCGATTCACCTTATTGATACGCCGCTGATTATCAAACGGGGCGGTCATGACGATCAGCTTTCTTCAAGGGCTGGTCTCGATAAGTTCCGAATCAAAGCCATCGAAAAAATCATCAAGAGCGGGCTTCTGTTAGATGATCAACACCGGGCGGCGGTTAAAACGCTCAAAAAAAAATGTGATATCTATGCAGCCGGATGCCGAAAACGGGGACGAGAAGAAGAAGCGCTTTATTACACTTCGTTTTCAAAAAGGTTTAGATAATGTCCTGACAAGAAGCAAGTAAAATATGTTTCCAATTCAAAAATGAGATGTTTTTCCGATGAGCAAGGCCGCACAAGGGTTTTTGTTGAGGCGTACATTTACGTACGCCGCAGACGGAAACCCGCGGAGAACGCCGCTCATCGGAAAAAGAGCCATTTTTGAATGGAAACTTTATGCCATCCTTTCTATTTCTTTCAACTTCTCTTTAAGCCGTTTTTTTGAAACCGGAACCGATGTTTTTAACTCCTGAGCAAAAATAGACACCTTATACTCTTCGATCAGCCAGAAATACGCTTCAATGGCATCCTTTTTTTCTTTTGAAGTGGTTGGAGAAAGTTCTTTCAGGAGTCGATTCAGACTTTCGGTAAAAATCTGAATGTCATGGGATTTTGCCCGGTCTTTTTCGAAATCAACCATAGCCCTTCGGGCTCGGATTTCCAGAGCCTTCATATATCTTACAAGATGAATCATCCGGCCTGCATCATAAAGATCTATAAAAGTTTCAGGCACCAGATTGGAAAGTTCGGTTCTTAAACCCTTTAAAAATTCC
>JAOUGB010000179.1 GCA_029857875.1 Desulfobacteraceae bacterium
TGGACAATCTTGTCTTTAAGGCGAAAACATCAAATAGCGACATGCTCTATGTAGCCATCGTCGATCTGAACATGAAGACGGTTGTCCATAGTGCGACAGAAATGATCGGGGAGACCAAACCAGTTGCCCAGGGTCAGCTTTTCAGAGAGGCTGCTGACGGGACCACTGTAAAAGAATTGACAAATTCATCGGGCAGTATTTTCGAAATATTGTGCCCCATAGTCTTTATGAAGAAGTCACTGGGTAGTGTGATCATTGGCATGAACAGGTCCATCCTGCTGGAAGCACAGCGAAAAGTCGGCAGCATGATATTGATAGTCTTCGGAATCATTGTCGTTCTCGGAATGTTCGCGAGTTCGCTGCTGGCATCTTTCCTGATAAAGCCCATAAAGGAACTCTCAGCGGGTGTGGAAGAATTGAAGTATGGAACTACAAAAAATCCGCTCAGGATCTACTCTCATGACGAGCTGGGGAAACTGACACGTAACTTTAATGAAATGTCAGCATTGATAGCCGATCAGCGGGGAAAACTCACCAAGTATGCTCGTGATCTTGAAGATGCCTACGTTTCCATGGTTAAGGTGGTGGCTGCAGCCATAGACGCGAGAGACTCCTATACTCATGGTCATTCCGCCCGGGTTGCTCAGCTATCTCTGCTCCTTGGAAAACAGATAGGCCTTTCCAAAGCGGATCTGAGAGATCTGGAGGTCGCATGTTTATTTCATGATGTAGGTAAGATAAAGACACCTGACTCTATTTTGCTCAAGCGAGGTAAACTCACCGAGGCTGAATATAAGGAGATGATGCAACACGTGGAGTACGGAGCATCCATCCTTAGCTGGGCGCCATCATTATACAAGTATATCCCTTCCACCCGTCACCACCATGAGTGGCACAACGGCAAGGGCTATCCTGATGGGCTCGTTGGCGACAATATTCCATTGTTTGCAGCAATAATAACAATAGCAGATGCATTTGATGCTATGACTTCAGATCGGCCTTACAGGAAGGCCCTTTTTAAAGAGGAAGCGTTGCGCAGGATTGCTCGTATGTCAGGAACACAGTTCCGTCCGGAACTGGTTGCGATCTTTCTTGAACTGATGGAAAAGAATGACGTCCAGGATGCGCCACTCTCTGTTGTGAGGTTCGCCTGATGATTAATCTTCGCGGGTCAATACTGCTTGTATTCATTGGTATGCTCTTACCCATCGTCATGTCCTGTGCGGAGATGAAAAGCTGGATTTCACCAAAAAATTCTGTTCAGACGTCGGCCCCTGTCAAAGATTTTTCCCAGACATCCAGTCAAACACCCGCGCAAGCTGCCAACCCGGCCAAAAAACATATGGAGGCAGGTGAGTACCAGAAGGCGATTGACGTATACAATGTCGAGTACCAAAAGCACCCGCATGATCTATCTCTGGCGAGAGAGTATGTGAAGAGCATCGAGAATATAGCATCAGCCGCCGACAAGGCGTTAGATAAGAAAGACTTTGCATCCGCTGGCAGGAACTACGATGTTCTGCTGAAAAACTACGCGCACTTCAAGGGGTTTGACAAGGAGCTCTCATTCAACAGCATCTATCTGAATGAAAAACTTAGTTACTGCAAGAAGGCTATTTTCAAACAGGGATTTCAGGAATACCGGAAAGGAAACCTCAGCGAGGCGATTGAACTGTGGCAGGATCTCCTTGTCCTTGATCCTCAAAATACAGACATCAAAAAGGCGTTGAGGACAGCTAAGTTGCAACAGAAGAACCTACAGGAAAAGGAATAGGACTTAAAGCAACTACCGGCGATATTGAACTCCTGAAGCCATTCTGGAAATTCAATCAGTCTAAAGGGAAAACCTCTCTTCCCGCTTAAGATTTTTCTTAAAAGCAGGCTTAGGAAGGATAATCAGAGTCCCTGATGGAATGAAAAGCATAAAATCATAGACGTCACCATTGTTCCTATGGCTATAAAAAAAGCAGGACCATTTTTTACCCTGCCCCAAACCATAATCAACTTACAGATGAATTTGATCTCCGTTGATGCATTTTACAAGACTTTTAAATTCTCCATCTGACATTCTCTGTCAAATTGAATTGCTATACCGTGAGGGGTTGAACGGACCAAGCTTCCTATACAGCCCTTCAAACTCTTCACATCCTTAAGTGTTTGATTGTTAATTGGGAAGGTCAAATCCAGAATAAACCTTGTACCTTCAGGAAAAGACGTTAGTGTAGGAATGAATGTTCCGGAAGCAGATATGTCTCTGGTTACAAGATCTAAAACTTTTTTTCCGTTTGTAGTCATAATTTCTAGTCTTACAGGGAATGGAAAAGAAAATCTTCCATATTGACGTCTCTCTATCATTGATGACACCTTTTTTTGCTAATTACTCACCGTTAAGGATCGGTTTTCGGACTTGTCTATGACATTAATCCTTCATATGGTGGTGGTTTTTTTTATTGGAATCGCTGAGCTGTAACAACATCCATAGACAAAAAATGCAAACTACCATTGAAATGACAAATACTATTGTTGACATGATTCCTACTCTCTAATCGTTTTTCGTAAAAATAATTCTTGATTGGCATTAAAAAGCCTGGGCCGTATTGAGGTATTATTAGGCAACATTCACTTGACAAGTATCAGGTTACGACCCAGGCTGTTAAACAATTGCTCAAAGAAGGAGCATTAAAGAAAAAGGTCTTTTACATTATCACGATTCATATATCAAGATGTTTTTGTCAGAATGATTTTAAACAGGCATGGGTATTAAAAAGCCCTTGGAATGACAGGATTGTTCCAAGGGCTTGTGCGAGGAGGAGGAGAAGCCCCCCAAGGTAAGCAATATATAAAATATTATATAAATCCAAACCTCAACCGTGTCAATACGGTATTATGGGTTATAAAATACGTATAAAATATGCCAAATATAACTCATAAAAAATCAATAACCCCACGGGATAACCAAATGGAGCCGAAAAGGAATGACCATGATTCCCTGCCCGTGGATTAACTTCAGGGAGAAAGTTAGGGGCATGATTTACGATTATGTGACTACACTTTAAATTCCCAAAAATTGAAGATTTCGAACCGGAATCAAACTTGTGATTTCTTGCCATTCAAAATATTATGTTATTACAGATATCGCCAAAAGTAAGGCTAAACAAATCGCTTTTTTTAATCCAAGTAAATGCTGCGTTTGCTCCTGACAGCCTCTTTTAATCAAGAGTCAAGGTTTGATCCCAGTCCCTCCTTTTTTACCCTCAAAAGGGCCTTTTAAGCTAAATATTATTTCAAAACCTCAATATGTTGCTGTAGGGCGACCCTCATTCGCATAAAATCATACCTAAAAGATAAAGTTGAAATCCGACTTTAGGAGAAAGCACAATATGTTAGGCTACTTTTCCCTTGACATACATCATACATTCCCATAGGAGAATTATAGGTCTCATTGAAGTGAGTTTCGACAACGCCGGTTCATCGCCGCATATTTTCAAAAAATATTGAGCAACATACTCGTTACAAAGGAATCTCAAAGGTATGGAATCAGAAAAAAGGCGGACCGACTTACCCGTATTGCTGCTCCACAACATCGACGCATCCTGGGGAGCGGAGGAAATAGCTTCTACCGTCGAGTCGGTCAACAAAATGAAGTCCGCTTTGAGGCAGGAAGGCCATCCTGTTGTCGATGTTCCGGTGCAAAGTACAAATCTGGCTGGAATTTTGAAAAGGTTCCAACCGGAAGACCACATCGTTTTAAACTGGTGCGAAGAACTGCCCGGTGTTCCTCGAAGCGACGCAACGGTCGCCCAACTGTTGGAAAAGATGAAATTCTCCTATACCGGATCAACCGCGGAGGTTTTATCGACAAGCTGGAACAAGGCCGCAGTAAAAACGCTTATGGATGAAAACCATATTGCCACACCCTGCTGGCAGATACTCTCAGACTCGCAGTCGCCGGAATGGGACTGTTTCCCCGCCATCGTTAAACCGGCCTTTGAGCATTGCAGTAACGGAATCACCACTGACGCCGTCGTACTGAATCCCGCGGAACTCATGGAACGAGTCGCCTTCGTACAGGACAAGTTCCAGCAGCCGGCCCTGGTGGAAGACTTCATCGACGGTCGTGAATTTCACGTCACGATCTGGGGCAATGGATCCATAGAGATGCTTCCGCCGGCAGAAATGGATTTTAGCGCCTTCAACAACCTGCGAGACCGTCTTTGCACGTTTGACTCCAAGTTTACCCCCGGCTCTCTGCATTACGAAAAAATCGAGATACGCATTCCGGCCGCACTGGATGAACATGAACATCTCAAGTTAAAGGAAATATCCATGCGAGCGTATCAGAATATGGGCTGCCGGGATTACGCCCGCATCGACCTGCGTCTCCGAAACGGCATCTTTTACGTGCTGGACATCAATCCCAACGCGGATATCAGCCCGGACACCAGTCTGGTATATGCTGCCGAAGCAGCCGGATTGACTTACGGCATTCTGTGCAGCCGGTTAGTGAACTTCGCTGCTCAGCGCCACCCGATTTACGGCTGCCGGGCAAACTAAGCACATTGCCCCCAAAAAAGTTACTGAGTGAGAGAAAGATGAAACCCTATTTACAAGGTGCATTGGATGGCTTATGCGCCGTATACACCATCGTTAACGCAGCGCGGATCATTTCCGATATCGACGAAAAAGAATCCAGGGAACTCTTCCGGCAAATCCTGGCCCACCTGGAAAAAACCAAGGACCTGAGTCGAGTTTTAACCGAAGGTGTCGACCTGATAACCATCGGAGGAATTTTTCGGGATGTTGTGGATGACAAGATCCGTCACCGGAGCATGCCGTTTAAACATCGTCCGGAAACATCCTTGGATCAATTCTGGCGCAAAATGATGTCTTTTCTCGATAAAGGACCCAGACGCGCAATTCTGATCTGTCTGAGCGGCCCCATGTGGGATCACTGGTCTGTGGTACATTCGATCAGCAAAAAGCAGATTTGTTTCTTTGACTCCCACAAACTCAAGCGTCTGAACCGCAGCCGCTGTACCACAACCCGCAGTTCGGCAGCACGACCTCATGTTCTTTGTCCGACCCACACGTATTTTCTTTCCTGATCCCGGCGGTGAAAAATTATCTGAACGGGAAGTCGAAATTCGATAATAGCGGAATTCCTTACAGTCAACGGTGACAACAAAAACACCATGATCCAGAGTACGTCTATACTCGTTCCCTGAACAACGCCCTTGCCCCCAGTCGAGGGCACACCGCGCCTGACGCCTTCTATCCGGATCGCCTTTGAAGATTTAAAACTGAAGTATGTGATCGTACTCTATCCGGGAACTCAACGCTTCCCGTTGGCAAATCAGGTAGAAGCCGTCCCTCTTCAGACCTTTGCCGAAGGCGTGTCCCTGTTAGACGGACTGTAATGAGTCATTTCCGTACAGTATTCTCTTATCAAAGGTTTGGGCGGGGCTGTGATCTGCAACAAGTATCTCAAAAAGATGCTCGGCTGGGTAATCGATCCCTGAGCGATTAGATCCATAATGGACAGCAGCAGAAATGGTTTGTGAGGCGCTTGATGCGCAGTGAGTGCAGACCAGCGTTTACGGTTTTTATCAGTCCGCAGGCGGGAAAAGATTTTGAGGTATTGGGCAAGAGGCATTCAATCTCCCGGCTCTTAAATTGCG
>JAOUGB010000180.1 GCA_029857875.1 Desulfobacteraceae bacterium
ACATGGAAACCCTGGGAAGAGAGGAACAAAAAATATTGGATGAGATCGTTATAACCGGAAAGGGTCGAAGCGTATGAAGACGCGAGTACAGATTCTATTGGCCTTGCTGATTATTGTAAAGATAGTGCTGGGTTCTATTTTTATGTATCGGGCAGGCGTGTTTCCATTGTTTGGAGGTGCGGATGCCTTCGCCGCAGAACAAAAAAAAGATGCTGAAAATACAGAATTGAAAAATAAAAAAAACGAGGCAAAGGCAGAAGAGACAATTGATCTGAAATTTCTCATTCAACAAAAAGCTGAATTTGAAAAAGAAGAAAAACGAATAGCACAAAAAAAGGTAGAGCTTTTAGCCATTCAGGATGACATCAATAAGAAAATAGCGACGCTTACAAAAATAAGGGATGACATTATAGCTGAAAAGGCCAAGAAAACTGCGGCAGAGGAGCAGCAGTTCAAACATCTTATTAAGGTTTATTCGGCCATGAAGCCTCAGAATGCAGCAGAGCTGATTGAAAGACTGGACATAAAGTTGGCGATAGAATTACTTTCGAAAATGAAAGGAGATGATGTCGGAAAAATACTTTCGTTTGTAAAGATTGAGAAAGCCGCTAAAATAAGCGAAGGGCTTGTCAATCGAGATTAAAAGAACCGCATATATTAAAAGGTGCCATTAAATATAGATATCTATAAATGATCCCTTTGCCCAAAACTCATTCGATTCTATCTCCGACACATTATTAAAAAATGTGGGGTTTGGGTGATTTTGAGGGGAGATTGGAGCCGTAAAATCATTTTGAAGGACCTTCTCCCTGGGTAAGGGAACTAACACTAATGGCCAATTATTTGCAACCTCAATATTCATCATAACCCTCATTTTATCTTTATTGTTAAACCCCCTATATTAAAAATATTTTAAAATCAAGATAATTCTTCAAGAGCCCCAAATAGGCAATATTTTCCTTTTACATTCTTTATAGCAGGTAAAATATGTCCTTGCCGCGTTTCAAAGTCTTTGTCTTGTACCCCTCTAAACTTTATAACCAAATGAATTTACACAATATAAAAATTATATGCGAATTTTGGTACACCCTTTGCTTTTGAATATGAAAAAATCGATAAAGTATTGAGGTTAAAATCTATGACGAACCCAATGATTCTCAAATTGATGTCTTCACTTCTTAACAACAAAGCATCTGGAAATGTCGAACCCTTTAAATCGGGAAAAGGAAACAGACATTTTTTATCCGACATGCTAAAAGCCCTTCACGCCTCTAAAAACGGCGCTTTTCATGTGGCTGATAAACCAACTAAAATAAACACGACGCCTAATAACAAAGGATATAAATATTATCTTGAATCTTTCAAGAAAGAACTTTTAGCTCAGGGAAAACCGCTGAACAAGACCTTTTTAAAAGAAAAGGACCTTCCCCTAGTAAAAACATTTCTTTTTCAGTGCGGTTTTTCACATGAAAAAGTGGAACGGTTTTTAAATGATCTAAAGGGTAATAATTCCGATGGAGAATTTAATCTTTCACAAATATTTCTTAAGATAACCGAGCTGGGGGCGCCGAAAAGAAAAGAACATCAGGATGAGACAGTTGAACCAGCCACCGTTCCTTATCTTGAGTCGATATTGAGAGATTTTAATTTGACCCCTAAAAAACTGGATAACGTTTTTAGTGCCGCAAGGCTTGAAGGTGGAGGGCTGGATCTTGATAAATTAGTGGAAAAGTTAAAAGAGATCAAAGGCAGAAGAGCTTTAGCGAATAAGACTGTCGTCGATCAGAAATTGTCTCGGCAGATTTCGGACAAAATGGAAAAGATCGGTATGAATATACCTGAAAAAGGAAAAGCCGACCAGATCTCCTTGAAAGATTTTATAGCGTCACTGGAGCAGATTACAGAAAAAGTTGGCAAAGAAAAAAAAGTGTCGCCTGACATAAAAAATACACTGGATAAAATTCTTGAACGGGTTGAACTCTCAGGACAAAAACCTGCATCCGCATCTTCTGTAAAGTTTTCTTCCAATTATCATTTTACGGAGTCATTGTTAAAAGAGGAGATAAACAGAAAAGGCCATCATGCGTTTAATGAAAAAAAGATATCTTCCTTATCGTCGTTTCTCAAGCAAAAAGATGTCAAAGTCCAAAATCATGTTGGACCCAATGCAGGCACTTCGAATCATTCTGGAAAGGCTGATTTGCTTTCGAATTTCAATAAGCAAACAGAATTAATAAATCCGGTCAAAGAAGAAGGTTATCGTGTGGATACGGAAGCAGCACAAATCAATGTCCCAAGGAACACCGAGGCTTTCAATTTAACAAATACGCTTAAAACAGTTGAACATGGAGAAAAGCCTTTTAGGGGCTATCTCCCTGCTTCTCTCGTTGATCAGGTAGGAAAACAGATATCCAGGTCTATTCTCAGAGGGGATCAGGTGGTGACATTACAATTGAGACCTCCTGATCTTGGAACGGTCAGGATAAAGATGGATATTAAAGATCATACATTAAGGCTCAGTATGATTACCGAGCATCATTCAGTCAAGGAATTATTGCTGAATAATGTTCAGGAACTCAAAGAGGCCCTAGTTCAGCACGGCATAAAACTTGAGAAAGTAGATGTTCAGATCAACTATAATTTCGGTCAATCACTGAATGCTTCAAAAGAAGGGACGGATAACGGACAGGGGTGGAGACAGGATTTCAATGGAGAGGAGTTCCATTCAGATAATCATACAGAAGGACCACATGAAAGACCTATAAATATTATGTCGGGAAGTAATTTGTTAGATTTAGTGGCATAGTCAAAAAGAAGGGAGGGAAAGATCAATGTCAATAGAAGCAGTTAACACGGGTTATGGCGTATCATCTGGCACCGGTGAAAAGACATCATCCAGTTCTAGTGCCGGGGAACTGGGCATGGATCAGTTTCTCAAGCTGTTTATCGCCCAGATTCAGCATCAAGATCCCCTGAGTCCTCTCGACAGTGCTGAATTTACCGCCCAATTGGCACAGTTTACCAGCGTTGAACAGCTGTATGGAATGAATAGCAGGCTGGCAGATATTGAAGAAACACTTAATGGCCAGAACGAACAACGTGATGATTTGGGATTTATCGGTAAAACGGTGAAGGCGGACGACAATACAATGCGTGTTGATAATGGAACGGTTCAATCCGGTTCTTACACTATTGATGGAAGCGGGGATGTCACCATTGATGTTTATGACAGTCAGGGTCTAATTGTCAGGACATTCTATCAGGGCTGGGAGGATAAAGGAGAACATGACGTGAACTGGGACGGAAGGGATGACACAGGAGAGTTGGTCGGAGACGGCACCTATACGTTTGAAATTACCGCCAGAAATGAAAAAGGTTTTTATATTCCTTACAATACCTATATATCCGGGGAAGTTACAGGCATTACATATCAAAATGGTCAGTCTTATTTAATGATCGGAGACAGAATAATCAATAACATTAATAATATTATCGAAGTCAGTCAAACAACAGCAAATAACTAAGGAGGGAAATAAAATGTCTTTATCGAGTTCACTTTTTTCAGGGATTAGCGGTCTGAGCACCCTTGGCAATGCCATGCAAATTATCGGAGACAACATTGCAAATGTCAATACGGTGGGTTTTAAGAGCAGCAGCTTTGCCTTTCAGGATCTGTTGAGCCAGTCGGTTTCCACTCTTTCCGGAACATCACAGGTCGGCAGGGGAACCGCTCTTGGAGATATCCAAGCATCTTTTGCCCAGGGTTCCTTTGAATCCACGGGCAATACCACGGATCTGGCCGTTGGCGGGGATGGTTTTTTTGTATTAAAGCAACTGGGTACGGAAAATCTATACTACTCAAGGGCCGGAAATTTCAATTTTAATGAGGACGGCTATTTAACCAATCCCGAAGGTTACGTCGTTCAGGGATGGGCTCTAGATGCAAACGGAGATGATACGGGTACGATCGACGATGTCCTTATGAGTTCATTTACTTCGCCGCCCAGCGAAACCGACAACATGGAGGTTATCGTCAACCTCGATTCTGCGGGAGATGATAATTCATCAGGAACCGATACTTCCCTGTTTGGTGCCTGGAATGGCACCAGTTCCACACCCATAGGTGCAAGTGCTTATGAATATCAGTCCAGCTTGAAGGTATATGATTCTCTGGGAAGTACCCACGATATTACTCTCTATTTTGACAAAGCAGACACGGCGAATACATATGAATATATCGTTACCAGCAACCCGTCTGAAGACAATAGGACCTTCTCTCCTACTAACGAAATAACTGATGTTACGTGCGTCGCTGATACCGCCGGTTCTCTTGATGGGACATACTTTACGCTTTATGATGGCGCCGGTTCGGTTGCTTTCTGGGTCGATGTTGATAATTCCGGAACAACCATACCATTGGGAGCGTCAGCGGCTGATAGAGCGGTAGAAATTACAACTATAACTACCGATATGACGGACCTTCAAGTGGCGTCAGCGGTTCAGTTAGCAGTTGATGGTGACCTCCAATTTAGTGCGACGGTCAATGGTGCTGTGGTGACGGTTACCGATGCCGGAACTGCTGGTACAAGGACAAATGCGAACGCCGGCACTTCCGGTTTCACAATGGCAACAACAGTACAAGGCGGTACGGCTACGAGTCATCCTTTGGAAGGGCTGCTGGCCAGAGGGACCCTCACGTTTGGCACAGACGGATCGATTACCGGGACGACGCTGGATAAAATAAACACCACCACCGGCGGTGTTACTGCTCAGACGACGTCGGACGTCTCAAACGGTTACTATCAATTTGATCCCACTTTTATCTCAGGTTCTCCCATGTCCATCGAGCTTGATTTCGGGCTGCGCTATAATGGGTCCGCTTGGGTCAAAAATTCTCTTTCAACCTCCCAGTACGCCAGCGCCTCGACCACCACGTTTCAGTCTGCAAACGGCTACGGGGCCGGAGATCTGGAAGGCGTTAACGTGGATGTTGACGGCGTCATCACCGGGAGCTATTCCAATGGCCAGTTGATTCCTCTGTTTCGTGTCGGTTTGGCAAAATTCCAGAACACCCAGGGATTGTTTAAGGAGGGTGGCAACCTGTACAGCGAAACCCGCCAGAGCGGTTCTGCCATTACCAACAAGCCCGGAACCAACGGACTGGGGAGCATCGCACCCAATGCATTGGAACAATCGAACGTGGATATTGCAAATGAGTTGGTAAAAATGATTACCACCCAAAGGGGATTTCAGGCAAATTCAAAAATTATTACAGTAACGGATCAAATGCTTTCGGAACTCATTAATATCAAAAGGTAATCTTTAACCCGTTGGCCTGTTGAGCCGGTTACGCGTTGTTAGCGATTAACCGGTTTTTCAGGCCAACGGCTACTCCCCACAGATCGGAATTCCCGCTTTCCCACAACAGGTCAAGTAAGTGTTCACGGGGTGTACTCCCCCGCTTCACTCCGGTGTCTACGTGTCTGGTCATTTCAATGACTTAGCAGCGGTGGCATTCCTGCCCCCTCCGCGTTCTTTCATTACGAGCCCTTATTCACGAGGCTTGTCCGCCTCCGGCGGGTTTATCCGCCTTTGGCGTGATCTTTCAGCAAAAATTGAATCATACCTGAAGCGGTAATATTTTCAAAAAGCTAAAGTGTTTGTTCCTTA
>JAOUGB010000181.1 GCA_029857875.1 Desulfobacteraceae bacterium
CCCCTTTCGCGGCAAGCTGATGCACAATCAGCCCTGCCAGGTTTTCAGCAATCCCCATGGCCATAGCCCCGGCAAGGGTTACCGGCGCCCCGCCGCCGGCATTTGAACCGGATGGGAGGCAAATGGGGATTCCTTTGCGGGCGCAAAAGATAAGTCTGTCCATGACATGTGCAGGAAAGCGCAAAGGACTTATAGCTTCCGAATAATTCAACAGAAACGGTTTTTGGCGCAGTTGGTCTTCACCGCCTGCCACCATGCAGGCAATTTCATAGATTTTGGCGATGTCCTCGCCGCGGTCGGCGATAAATACAATCGGCTTGTTGGTATTTTTAACCATTTCAGCAAAAGCGTAAACATAAATATAATCGACTTTGGAAACATCCTCGGGGTTTCCCATAGACATGGCAAAGGAAATGTTTTCGAGACCGTCAACTAATTTAGCAAAATTAGCGGTGTCTGCAAGGATGCACCTGCGCCGCTCTCCGGTTTCCAGATCCAGAGTAAATGTCGTATCCGAGCCTGTACCGTAAAACGGATTTTCATCTACCAGGGGCATGGTTTTATTGCCAAGCTGATCGTAAAGGGCGATCTGGCGCGGTGCAGATCGGAGCGCTTCTTCGGCCAGGTAGGCGGGCAGTCGTATCCAGTCTTTATCAAACACCCTGCCGCCGGCGCCGGCCAGCATGTCAAGGCTTTCGGTGTGTTCCATCTTTATGCCGGTCTTTTCAAGGATTTCCAGGGCCGCTGTGTGAATCGCCAGGGCCTGACGGCGGTTTAAAACTTTTAACCTTGGTTGAAATGTGGGGATAGGTCCGGGTTCCATTGTATCTCCTTTTTAGGTGAATCCTCTCAAGTTATAAAATCGCTTCTTATTTTATATTAAGATAGATTGAGAAGCTTTTTGGCTTCAAGTACCGCCGAGCCTGCATCCGGAGCGTAAGAATCCGCCCCGATGTCTTCGGCATACTTTCTTGTAACCGGCGCGCCGCCGATCATGACTTTCACGGTGTCCCTCAGACCGGAATCGGCCAATGCCTTGATCGTCAAAGACATGGAGGGCATTGTGGTGGAAAGTAATGCCGACATGCTCAGAATGTCGGCCTTGGCTTCTTTGATTTTATCAACAAATACTTTCGGTGCGACATCGACGCCAAGATCGATAATACTGAAACCGGCGCCTTCCAGCATCATCCCCACAAGATTTTTACCGATGTCGTGCAAATCGCCTTTGACGGTTCCCAAAACTATTTTGCCTTTGGTTGTCATGGCGTTTTCCTGAAAGTGCGGTTTTAATACTTCGACACATTCCTGCATGGTTTTGGCGGACCGCAACATTTGGGGAACAAAAATGGCACCTTTGGAAAATTTGTCGCCCACAACGTTCATGGCCTCTATGAGACCCTGATCAAGAATGTCCTGGGCATTTTGGCCGGCATCAACAGCCTTAAGGGTTTCCTCCGTTGCTGTTTTGATATCTCCTTTGATAACCGCATCCAACAGTGTTTGATAACTCATCGGTTTCCCCCCCTTTTTAAATTTTGCTTTCCGGTTGGTTAATCTTTATTAATTATGCCGTTTTGATGGGCATCGATAAAATCACCGCAGTATTCATCTTTTCCAAGGATCATCTGGACAGTCAGCAGGTTTGCCATAAGACGTTTGTCGGTGGGGTCTAAAATGGCGGCAGACAGACCCTGGAGTATGCACAGCGACAGAAAGGTGCGGTTGATCAAATGGCGTGCCGGCAGACCAAAAGAAATATTTGAAAGGCCGCAAATGGTGTTAATTCCGGGAAAATCGTTCATGATCGTTTTGATGGTACCAAGGACGGCGTTTCCCATACGCGTGTCCACGGAGACCGGCTGCACAAGGGGATCGATATAAATGTTCTCGATAGCTACGCCTTCGGCCGTCAATCTTTTAATCAATTCGGCACCGGCTTGAACCCTGTCTTTGATGGTAACCGGCATGGCCGTTTCTGCCATGCACAGCGCAACGACCCGGCAGGGTTGGGCGGTTACAATAGGCAACATGGCATCGAAACGATCTTTTTCCAGCGAAATCGAATTGATCATCGGCTCGCCACGATGGTACTTGATTGCTTCCGACAGCGCCTTGGGACTGGGACTGTCCAGACACAGGGGCAGATCAACAGCATCTTGAACCGTCTCTACCAGCCAGCATAGATATTCGGTTTCCAAATCCACAAAAGTCCCGGCGTTTACGTCAATAAAATGAGCTCCGGCATCGGCCTGACTTTTTGCGACTTGGCTGATAAATACAGCATCTTGATTTTCAACAGCTTCAGAAATTCGTCTTCGACTGGTGTTAATATTTTCACCCACGATAAGCATGATCAACCTCTTTTTAAATCAAAATTATTCTTAAATTTTCAAATAATCCCGGTTTACCATACTAAAGCGTTATGTATCCATCCTTTGTCCCCATCTTCATGCTGCACATTTATCCAGCTCTCTTTTCGTTTGATAACTTTAAACGCAACGCCTTTTTCAGTCTGAAATACGACACTATATTTGGTACCAGGACCTGAACGTATATTACAATTTTCTTTAATGGTAATAACCGATGGAATTCTACGAACAAGAGAACTGTATATCCAACCTTTATCCCCTTCAAAATCAACAAACTGAGACCAGGAACCAACCTTTTTAATAATTCTTATTGGATAATATTTATTGACTTGCCAAAGGATATCATAGTTGGTTCCGGGCCCGGAACGAACATTTGCATTTGAGACTGAAACTGTAAAGCGTTCTCCGGCATAAGCAACATCTGAACAGTTTATAAAAAGAAATAACATAATGACTGAAACATAAAAAAGGAAACAAAATTTTCCCAAAGGATTTCTCTTGTTCTGAGTTTTCATAATCTTTTCCACAAGTATTATCTTATATTTGTCGATATAGTTTTTTTGAATTTTTCAGCGTGTAACAGAAAACAAGTTTTTGTCCCAATAACCTATAAGCGCCAAGCCTGCCGGATGTGTGCCAAAATAACATCCCTCTGGAGAAATATCGTCGAGAACATCAAAAATATCCTGAAAGAGAATTTCTTTTTTGCGTTTGTATATTTTGTCGATGTTTTCCAGTCTTTCTGTTTGATGTAATTTTTGTTCCACCTTTAAAAACTTTTCTGAAGTATCTTGATCGAGAGTGACTGTACGCAAAAAATTCATACAGTCATCGATCAGGTCGTCAACGTTAAGTGTTGTATGTTGACTAATTGTATAGAGCCTGTATTCACTTCCCAATTTCATTTTATCCTCATTTTTCATTTTTCCAGGCTTTTTTATAGGCGCCTATTTTTTCCAAAAACCCATGTTTCATATCTTTTGAAACAATCCTGGCCATTTTCTCGGACACCAATGTAAAATGGGAAGAAAACAAAGAGTTTTTAATAATAGATTCATCTTCAGGGAGAAACGCAGTGAGAGCAAGGAGCAAAACAGAAACAATCAATACACCTTTGACGATACCGACTCCAGCCCCGAATGTACGATCAACACTTCTCAATAGGTCTATTTTAAGCAGGGATTTGATAATTCCCCCCAAAATGCTGATCGTAATTATGAATCCAAAAAAAATACTTAGGAAACTCAACAGCTTAATCTTCGAAGCATCTGGAATCCAGTGTGGTAAGAACTTAGCAACTTTAACGTAACTCGTTGAAGCTGCAAGAAAACCGGCCAATACACCTGTTACTGAAAGCACCTCCCTGATAAGACCTGTGAAAATACCTCTGATAAGGCAAAAACATAAGATCGATATAATTATTAAATCAAACAGGTTCATTAAAGTTTTTTTGAGCAGCAGACTTTATAATCGAATCCACTGACCGACCGTGTCTATTGCTCGGCCGCTGCCAAAATGCTTGGTAAAAATTTGAAAGTAATATAACTCCTCTTTGCTCCTGATCATAGGATATTCAGCCTGGGCAGCTCTTAAAGCCTCATCGCCGAGAGTCTCTTCAAAATATGAAGGGAGAATATCGGCAGAGCCGGAACCTTGAGAAAATTCTTGTTTCACGCGCCAGGTGATGGCATCCGGCAGATATTGCTCGAAGGCTTTTCGGAAAATCCATTTTTCGATTTTCTGATCGCCGTCCGGTTTTTGTTTATATTCCGAAGGAACGGCCAAAACGTAACGAAAAAGCTCTCCTGATATCAGAGGTGCAACGACGCGCACAGAATTACAATGGTTCATCCGGTCCAGTCTCAGTGAGGCGTTATTGTGCAAAAAAGCAATGCATTCCATCTGGCGACGAAACAGCTCTTCAACCGGAAATTCTTTTAGGTAGATATAGCCACAGAAAATTTCGTCACCACCTTCTCCGGAGAGCAGAACCTCGATGCCTTGTTCACTGGCGTATTTAGAGATAAGGTAGTTGGAGACTGAACTTCGTACCAGAGAAGGATCAAAAGACTCCAGGTAATAGATGACCTCGGGCAAAACCTTTAGAATTTCATCGAGGTCTACGATAAGCTCATAATGATCTGAGTTGATGTGTTCAGCCAGCAATCGAGCGCTTTTTATGTCTTCACTTTCTCCAACCCCTAAGGCAAAGGTTTTCAATCTGGCGTCGGTTCCAAATTTTTCTTTATACAAATCAACTGCCAATGTGTTGATAACGCTGCTGTCCATGCCGCCACTGAGCAAACCGGCTGTTGGTATGGTAAAGTCCACACGAGACCGCAAGCTTCTTTGGATGATGCTCCGTATATCTTCCAACATTTGATCGAGATTGGTATGCAACACTTTGGGCGGATTCTTGGGCAGTTCGGCAAACCGGAATAGCGTCCCCATGCTGTCCATGTAATGGCCCGGCGGAAATTCATATATATCGTCGGTGATTCCTGTCAGACTCTTAAGTTCAGAAGACAGGTAAAGCGTCTCGTTCTTTCTTCCATAAAAAAGGGTTTTGATGCCTAACAGATCTCTGGCCGCAAATAGGGTTTCTCCATCGGAAATCACAAATGCAAAGATGGCATCATCTAAATATTCGAACATATGGTTGCCGTATTGCTTGTAAAGTTTTAGCAGAAGGCGCTCCTCTCTAAAAAGACCATCTACTTCTCCGACGGGTTTCGCAAGTTTCTCCCAGTTTCCCATTTGGCCGTCGTAACAGATTTTTAATTCCTGATACTCCGCGTTAAAGGCCGGCACCTGAGTATCGCCTCCAGCTAAAACAACGTCCGGGTTTCCGGAAATGTCGCCGATCAGATAGTTCTGTGCCATTGAAATCTGTTTTCCCTCGAATCTACCTGACAAATGGGGACCGCGATGTTTGATTAAACGAAACATCGATTCAATTTCCAGGCGGTCTTTTTTATTATAGACCACAGCAAAACCGCTCATTCAACTTTTTCCTTTCTTGGGATAATTATGCTTTCCGGATTTAACACGATGGCTAAAGACCAGCGGTAGCGGCTTAAAAAAATAGACATCCGATCAAAACCTGCATTGTTTTTAACAAAGCCTTATTCAGCAGTATTCCACGAAGGTCTCTCTGCCCAGCGTGCTACATTGGCCAGCACCAACTCGGACTGGTCAAAGGCTTCCATAAATAAATGATGATAGTGGCACTCTTCTTCTGATCTGAGTGGTGTTTTGAAAAATCGGG
>JAOUGB010000182.1 GCA_029857875.1 Desulfobacteraceae bacterium
ACGGAAAACCATTGACTCAGGAGAGCCTGATCCGTTGTTTCGCCGTTTTGTTGAAAAATGTCTGCATGAAAAGGGGTATGAAACCATCGGCTGGAAATAGATCAAATCTGCATCATTGACACCGTTTCAAAAATAAAATCCCCTGAAGATCGTCAAAACACTTTTTGGTTTCTATTTCAAGTGTTCAATAAAATCCCCGATCGCTTTATGGACCTTCCCTGCATCCTTGCCCAATAGAATACCGTGACGGTCAAAGTTAAAAAGGATATATGTTTTATCCTCCGATCCAATGCGGTCAAATGTTCTCCTTGATCCGCTGGGTTTTACCACGGGATCATCAAGGGATTGAACGACCAGAGCCGGGGCATGTATTTCATTCAATTTATCCTCAAGTTTTTCCATAAACCGTTCCAACTCCAACACGCCCGAAATCGGATTTCGAAAATAGTTAATATGGGGATTTTCAGGCCGGTTTTCGACGAATTCCATTTTGGCGCCATCGAGTCGAACCTTTTTCATCAGACGATTCCACACATCCACCGCCGGAACAAACTTTGAAGAAAAGTCTTGAAGCCTCATGGGCGGAGAGACGGCAAAAACCCCTTTTACACTGTTCACCCTCGCCGCCAGATCCAGTGCCAAACCGGCCCCTGCGGAAAACCCGCCGACGACCACCTGCCTGCAGATATTGCTGATAACAGCATAACCGGCATCGACGGAGGCCGCCCAATCCTTAAACGTCCGTATGGCCAGATCTTCAGGTGCCGTACCGTGTCCTTTCAAACGGGGAGTATAGACCCAAAATCCCCTGCGGCCGAGATACGCAGCCAGTTCCCGAACCTCCAGTGGGGCGGCCATATAGCCGTGAACAAGAACCACACCCATATCTTTAGATGTCCCTTTAACCAGCAGCGGCCGCCCCACATCCTTCTTCTTTGATTCTCCTTCGAAATAATATGTCTTGTAATCCTGTTCAAATTCATCGACCGCTTTTTTCATCAAGGTTCCGACAATCTTCTTTCGTATCCAAAAACCCGGGAGCCAGGCCAGACGTCTTATCCGCCGCTGAAGGGGTATCAGCGGTTCGACTTCATTCGCCATCACCGCAATGGGATTATCTATGCGGATGCGATGGAAGTCAAAAGCCGAAATAAATTTTGACCGATCCTTGATTAGCATCTCGCCTTTCTTCTTTAAAACACCCTTTTTCTCCGCAACGTTGATAAAGTCCTTAAATTTGTTAAACGCGTCGTCAACCAGCAAATGAATCTGTTCCAAAAGGAGATCTTCATGGAGATATACGCCGGTGTCTTGAAGGTGATCCGACGCTGCAAGGAATAATCTTCCTCTCAGGTCTTGCACATTGATCGTTTTAAACGGAATCATCTTGAGCATGGATGCAAAAAGGTGATCGTGATTCACGGTGGTCATGCTGTAGATGGCGGCCATATAGCGCTGCATAATCTTCAACGCAGACTTCCGCATCACCCGTATCGAGGGAATCGGATCGTCAAAGCCAATGCTTCGCCGAGAAGAAATATCTCGTTTAATGGATGACTGTACCATGAACTGCTTTATTTCAATGGGCTCTCCAAAACGAATATCCATATCGACCCCGGACATTAGCATGCTCCCTTCGGTCATGATCTCATCCAACATGCGATCCGGGACATTATCCATCCAACGGGTCGCCAGCTTGCTGAGGACATTCTCATGGGCTCTGAGCGGATAATACGTAACGTTCACCGGTACAATATACGTATTATTGTCGATAACCGGCTCAATGGCGTCGATTCGAAAGCGATCCATCAACCGTCGGGCTTCGTCAGGAAATTCGTCCAACAGGACACGAAATCGCTGGCGGTAGAATTCAGTTCTCAGGGCCAGTGTGGCGGCGCCGGTGTGCGGCGGATGTTTCCCGCCGGCGTAGGAAATCATAAATCGTCCTTTTTCAACGATTTTTTTGCTTTTGACCATACGGCCTTCCGGGAAAATGATCCAATTGGCTTCGCCGGTGAGCAAACTCTTGATAATGAGAAGGTCCCGGTGAGGATTTTTTGTGGATACTGCACCAACCTTTTCGAGAAAGGCACCGAGAGCCCCTTCAAAAAATTGATAATCGGCCAGGGACCATACCGGAATTTTTACCAGCTTATGAATATGATAGGGAATGAGAAGGGTTTCGATCCGGGTGAAATGGTTCACCACAAATATTGCAGAGCCTTCAGGAAGATTTTCTTCACCGTGAATACGAATTTCGGCCTTTGAAAGTCCCTCCAACGTTTTGATGGCAAGGCCTGTTGTTCGATACGCAAAAGGATTCATGGTCTCATTTTGTAGAGTGTCTATTTGGTTTCGAATTTTAAGTTGCAGTTGACAGATCAAGCAAATACAATTAAATTAAATCTTTTTTAAATAAAAATAAAGGATTTTCGGAGGTTCACCGTGTACTCAAAAATACTCATTCTGCGCTTTCCCAAGACAGAAGTGGAAAAACCCATTGTTTGCTATCTTTCAAAAGATTATGATCTGACCTTCAACATTCTCAATGCTTCCATACTCCCCAGAAAAGAAGGCGTGATGGTTTTGGAACTCGCCGGAAGCCGAAAAGATTTCAAAGAAGGCGTCAAATATCTCAAACATCGGGGTGTCCAGGTCCTGAATGCGTCTCAGGAAATAAAGCGCATCCAAAAAAGATGTACCCATTGCGGTGCCTGCACCGCCGTCTGCCCGACCCACGCCCTTTCCATCAAACGGCCTGAAATGTCTGTAGACTTTAACCAGAAAAAATGCAGTGTGTGTGAATTGTGCGTGATGGCCTGTCCCACCCGGGCCATGGAAGTTCGTCCCTCAAACAAATCTTTTTTTTAAATGAAGCCGTTAACAGCCATTGCCGTCAGTGGGGGTATCGATTCTCTGATGGCGGCTCATCTCTTAAAGGAAAAAGGGCACAATGTCATCGGGGTTCATTTTGTTACAGGATATGAAGACCCTTTTTCCGATAACGGTCAAAGCGCCCATCTACTTGAATCCCATAAAATTTTTTCCATTGCAAAGCAGCTTGGAATCGACATCAAGATCCTCGACTGCGGTGTCGAGTTTAAAAAAAATGTCGTCGATTACTTCATTCGAACCTATAAGGCCGGTCAAACCCCCAACCCCTGTATGGTGTGCAACCCTTTAATTAAATTCGGAACGGTTTTCAACTTTGCCCGCAAGCTGGGTGCATCAACACTGGCAACCGGACACTATGCCAGAATAAAGGGAGACCGCCATGGCAAGTTTCATCTTTTTAAAGGCATTGATCCCAAAAAAGACCAGTCCTACTTTCTGGCCCGATTGACCCAGCAGCATCTGGCCGTCGCCCGATTTCCGCTCGGAAATATGAAAAAATCCGACGTTATTCAACTGGCCGACATGAAGGGATTTAAGCCGGTTAAAACCAGCGAAAGCCAGGATGTGTGCTTTATCAAAGACAAAAACTATGGAGATTTCCTTGCCCGGCATGAGGGATTTGAACCGAAACCCGGCTTGATAAAAGATGTCGACGGCAACATACTGGGTAAGCACAAGGGACTGCACCTTTTTACCATCGGCCAGCGTCGTGGAATCAACTGCCCGGCTTCAGAGCCCTATTATGTTATCCGTATGGACACCCGGCAAAACCTTTTGACGGTGGGATTTAAAAAAGATCTTCTCGCTTCCCAGTGTAAGGTTGAAAATATTAACTGGGTCCAAGAGGAACCTACCCAGCCGATTAATATCCATACCCGCGTCAGGTACCGCCACACGGCTGTTGCATCCACGCTGACCCCTGTTAACGGAAAAACGGCGATGGTCCGATTTGAGAAACCTCAGGCAGCCATCACCCCCGGCCAGTGTGCGGTATTTTACAAAGAAGACGAGGTTCTGGGTGGGGGGTGGATTGCACCCATGCAAAACATATGAATTTTAACGACACCTTCAAATTTAGAATCACCACTCTGGGATGCAAAGTCAATCAATACGAGTCGGATGCCATTGCCCAACGACTCAAAGATCTGGGCTATGTACCGGCAGGCGCCGAAGACCCGGCAGATCTTTGCATTATCAATACATGTACGGTCACACAAAAAGCCTCCATGCAGTCCAGGCAGGCCGTTCGGCAGTTCATTCGATCCAATCCCCAAGCACAAATCGTCGTCACCGGATGCTATGCCCAGACCGAACCGGATGAATTAAGGAAAATAGACGGTGTACACCACATCATCGGTCATGGGGATAAACATAATATCCCAGATATCGTCTTATCCCAAGAAAAAGGCCTTCCCTCCCCTTCCCTGATCCGGCGAAACATTTTACATGAACGCCATTTCAAGCAAATTCCTGTAACGGTCTTTGGGAACCGGACCCGACCGTTCTTAAAGATCCAGGACGGATGTGACACCTTCTGCACTTACTGCATCGTGCCATACGCTCGGGGTCGCAGCCGAAGCATGCCCTTTGAAAGTGTATTGAAAAACATTCATTGCTTAAAACAGGCCGGATTTCATGAAGTGGTTTTGACTGGTGTGCATCTCGGGGCCTATGGGCTCGACCTTTCACCCCAAACCAGCTTAACCGCCCTGTTAGACCACATTCGCGAATCGAATGCCATGGATCGGGTGCGACTCAGCTCCGTTGAACCCCACGAGCTGACCCAGGACCTCATCAAGCTTGTGGCGGAAACAGATATTTTTTGTCCCCATTTTCACATTCCCTTACAGAGTGGAGATGATCGAATCCTGGAGAGAATGCATCGGCCGTACACAAGCTCTTTTTTCAGGGATTTGATTGTCAAAATCAAAGACCAGGTACCGGATGCCGCCATCGGTGCCGACATCCTCATCGGATTTCCGGGTGAAACCGAAAAAGCCTTTGAAAACACCTATTCCCTCATTGAAAAACTGCCGGTCACTTATCTGCACGTGTTTCCGTTTTCACCCCGTCCTGGGACGCCGGCCGACAAATACCCACAAAAAGTGCCACAAAAGATAATTAAGGCGCGATGTGAAAAGATGCGACGGCTCGGCAATGAAAAGAAACGCATTTTTTATGAAAAATTTATGGGAAAAACCGTTGAGGTGCTGATCGAAAGCAAAAGAGACAAAGCAACGGGTTTACTAAAAGGAATCACTTCCAACTACATCCTTGTTCATGTCGTAGGCAAAGACGACCTTTTCAACACACTGGTTCAGGTTAACATCGAAAAAATCGAAAAGAACCACACGGTATTCGGTGTCCGGTGTTAACGCAGACATGTATTACTAAAAACCCATTTAAATGAGAGTCTATAATATGAGATGTGTCATGATAACTTAGGGTCAACCATCCGGGAATAAGATCTCGAACACACTGCGCAGGTTGGCCCGGCGGCTTTTGGGAGTGGTAAATTGGATCGTATTTCCTGCAGGATTGTTTTTTGCACATTCCTGGATTATAGCTTCTAAAGATTCTTCGAAATTGAAAGCGATAACTCTGCCCCCGGAACGGGCAACTGCCAGGAGGGTTTCACGGTCTTTCAGGTTGGAACACACATAGTTTACGGCCTGGGAGTGAACAT
>JAOUGB010000183.1 GCA_029857875.1 Desulfobacteraceae bacterium
AATTTGGATGATGATGATGATGATGATGTTAAAATCCATCTTTACCGGTTGATCCAGGAAGGCCTGAACAATATCCGAAAGCATGCCGAGGCAGACCGTGCGACCATCAAGCTGGTGGGAGCGACCCCGAATATCATCCTTCGAATTGAAGACAACGGTAAAGGTTTTGATGTGCAGGCGCGGGAGCGTGCATTAAGCGCTGAGAAACGGATGGGACTTCGAAGCATGAGAGAAAGGGTCAACCTGCTTCAAGGCCGAATGGAAATCGAATCATTGCCGATGAATGGCACCAAAATATTTATAAAAATTCCATTTAAGTAGCAAAATAGTGAGTCAGAAGAAACGCATATTAATCATTGATGACCGTCCTCTTTTTCGATGTGTTGGAATGGTTGACGGTCATGTGCTGTCATATCTCTGCTGTTCATACACTTATAAAAGATCTGGATTGAGGTCGAAAAAATCAATATCTTGTGTTCCGGCCTTTCGATCGAAAATTCATGATTCCTGCCTTCTTTATGTTTGAGAAATCGAAGGTAAATATTTTTACGATTTGAAATCTTCAATCCAAGACCTGTGTTTTCTGCAATGGTTCGGTACATATCAATGAGCCGGATTTTGCCAGATACCTTCATACCATATCACCAAACGATGGTTGCGGCGATACCTGGTACCATTCCGAGAGGTAGATGTTGGGGCGGCGAGCGAGCCTGCAATGTATCTTGTGTTTTAAGGTCCACCCAAAACTTGTGATATTTAAAAAAGATTTTCTATCACTTTCCGGATCTCAATATAAAAACCCGGTCTCCATTACGAAGGCCGGGTTTTTTATTTTGGATAGGTTGGAAGTATGGTTGGAAATCAGGAAAATAACAAACTACAAAGGGACTTAGAATATTTTCTAAGTCCCTGTTTTTATTTTGGTAGCGGGGGCTGGATTCGAACCAACGACCTTCGGGTTATGAGCCCGACGAGCTACCTGACTGCTCCACCCCGCATCAAAGAAATAAGAAAATAAAATTAACCAAATACAGAAAATAAGTCAAGCTGTTTTTTTGAGATCTAATAGCGAAGAAATTAAAGACCTTATCCGTTTTTGCTCGGCACCGGACTCATTTTTTTCATTTTTGTACCGCAAAAGGAGCCGCTTGGTTCTGCTGGTGTGCCCGGATATGATTTCAATGGAGGATTTAGGGATTTTGAGGCATTTCGCCAGGTATTGAACACACATCTTGTTGGCCGCATCATCCACGGGCGGCGCCGTAAGCTTGATTTTCAGTGCGTCGCCATGCTGACCTGCAATCATGTTCTTTGAGGATCGGGGCTGGATAAAGACCTTGAGTATAATACCGTTACTATTTTCCTGGAGAAACTTCATTTTTTTCGGTTGTATTACATAATCATTGCAAGCGCTGAGTTGGCCGCATATACAAGACGCAGGGCATGCAGCTGTAGTGTGCTACCGCAAATGGCCTGCAACGCTGTAGATGCGGTGAAATCAGCGCTCCAGAAGGGTAGACAATCTTGAAGTAATAATGGAAAAAATTGGAAAATTATCTGTCAGGTAAAAGCTATACTGACGAAATAGAGACACAATTAAGATGTTTTGTTATATTGAATCCCTCAAGATTGTCTATGCAAGATCCAGAAGTATTATTCTTGCCTACTGCTTTTAATATTATTGATAATACGGGTGGAGGAAATATTTTCGGTAACCGGAATCAGTTCCACTCGCCCCCCGTACTTTTCAACGAGTTCACGCCCGAATACTTCTTTGGACGTGTAGTTGGATCCTTTGGTCAGAACATCCGGCTGTATGATTTCAATCAGTTTTTTTAGCTCATGGGAGGAAAAAACCACGACATAATCCACAGCATCTAAGGCACTTAAAATTCTACACCGCTCATTTGCTTTGAGCACTGGTCTTCCTGGCCCTTTAAGTTTTTTTACAGATTCATCATCATCAATGGCCACAACAAGGATATCCCCCAGTTGTTTTGACGCAGAAAAGAGCATAATATGGCCCGCATGCAAGAGATCAAAGCAGCCGTTGGTCAAAACCAGCCGCTTCCCTTTTTTCTTCAGTTCTTCCACGAGTGCCGGAAGTTCCGAAAAATCTTTGTATTTGGCCGGCAGGCCATGGTCATGGGATTTCAAGGCCGAAATAAGTTCCTGCTTTGAAACGGTTGCAGTTCCAACTTTGCCGACAACGATTCCGGCAGCGGTATTGGCAACAGCCACGCCGCTGTTGATTGAAGCTCCTGATGCGACGGCCAGACCCAATACTGCAAGGACCGTATCACCGGCGCCTGAAACATCGAAAACCTGCCTTGCCTCGGCCTTGATCCTGAAGGGTTCTTTGTTTTTTTCGAAAAGAACCATTCCGTCTTTGCCGCATGTAATCAAAAGCTTATCGATGTTGATGTTTTGAAGAATTTTGTGTGCCGATTTTTCAAGACTTGATTCATCAATAATTCCCACTCCCGAAGCCAGAGCCGCTTCTTTTTTGTTCGGCGTGAGAAGCGATACGCCTGAATATTTTGAAAAATCGAGTCCTTTGGGATCGACGATGATCATCTTTTTGTGTTTTTTTGCAGATGCGATCACCCGCGAAAGCATGCTCTCGGTAATCAATCCTTTGCCGTAGTCGGAAATCAAAATCACATCGATATCGGGCATCTTATCTTCTATGAATCGTGTAATCTTTTCCAGTGACGACAGGGATATGTCTTGTTGTGTTTCTCTGTCGATTCTGAGTACATGTTGATTGGCAGCGATAATCCTGGTTTTTTGGGTGGTGGTCCGGCCGGGCTCTTTGACAATTCCTGTAGTATCGACGCCGAGTTTTTTGAATATGTTGAGAAGAAGCTGTCCGTTTCGGCCGGTACCGATCACGCCCACGGCTGACACTTTTCCACCCAGCGCCACAACATTGTTCACAACATTGCCGGCACCTCCAAGAGCAAAATCTTCGTTTTTGATGGAGACCACCTGTACCGGTGCTTCAGGGGATATCCGGTCAACTTCACCCCAGAGGTATTCATCGAGCATTAAATCTCCAATAACAAGGAGACGGCATTGGTCAAATTTTGAAATGTCAATCAGCATTAGAATTTTTTGCAATAATGTCCATTAGAAATTTGGGCGGTCGCACCACACGGCCGTTATTGTCCATACACGCATGCTTAGTGTACCCGTTGGCAAGGCGTTTTTTACCGTCTTCACTGAATATTTGATAATCGAATTTCATACCAGCTTTGTAGCGTGTATCGATAGATGTTTCAATAAGCAGAATGTCGTCATACTGTGAAGGCCCGTTAAACTTGCAATGAATTTCGGATAAAGGAAGAAAAAATCCTTTGGATTCGATGGATTTGTAAGGGATCCCTAATGACCTGAACATTTCGGAGCGGCCGACTTCAAACCACCGGAAGTAGTTTGCATGATAAACAAAGCCCATTTTATCTGTGTCACCGTATCTCACCCGGCATGTGGTTTTATGTGTCAGCATGTTTATTTTGAGCTATTGTTTGACAGAATTTTTTCAATAATACTTTTCAGGTCTTCATAGCTGAATGTTACCGGAAATTCCGGGTACTCATTTTTTACATTATCCGGAGGATTAAAAAGAATACCGTTGTCCGCTTCTTTGAGCATGGTGATGTCATTATATGAATCGCCCATAGCTATGGTGTTGTAGTTCAAGCTTTTTAACGAAATCACCGTTTCCCGTTTAGCGTCTTTCTGCCGCAGAACATAATCTGTGATAAACCCGTCGGGCGCAATGGATAAGGTGTGACAGAAAAGGGTCGGCCATCCAAGTTTTTCCATCAAAGGGCGTGCAAACTGGTTAAATGTGTCGGAAACAACAATGATCTGAGTGCGCGATCTGAGCCAGTTCAGAAATTCCACCGCCCCTTCAAGGGGATTCATGGTGGCGATCACCGCTTTAATATCATCAATTTTAAGATTGTTCTCATCCAGAATCGCGAGACGTCTTTTCATCAATACATCATAGTCGGAGATGTCGCGTGTTGTCAGCCGGAGTTCTTCAATACCTGTTCTTTCAGCGACATTGATCCATATTTCCGGGACAAATACACCTTCCAGGTCGGAACAAACAATATTCATATAACCTCACTTTTCTTTACCGATTCATAAAAAACCTGGTCCTCTGGGCCTCCGGCTCATAGAGCCTACGCCTCGGAGAGCCAGATCAGAGAGTTATGACTCTGCCTGAAGAATCGCTGGAAGAGTTTGAAGTGAACTAAAGTTTAAAGTGAGCTAAAGTTCAGGAATTCTGTCAATTATATAAAAACATCGGAGCGAAGCGACTCCATAACTTTAGGCACTTTAGATCACTTTAGGCACTTTGAATTTGTATGGCTTTAAGTAAAACAGCCCTTTCCAGGAGTTATATCAAAGCCAGGTCCTCTTGACCCGGATTCTTTACTCAATCCTCTCCATTTTCATCCTCAATCCGTATAAGCACCGGTCGGTCGCTGACCACGTCGAGGTTGTAAATATCGGACAAAGCCTTCTGTACTTCCGCTTCTCTGGCAAGATGGGTGAGCATGACGATGGGAACTGCGCCCTTGGTCCCTCTACCTTTTTGATGTACGGATTTGATACTGATGTCATAATCGCCCAGAATCCCGGATATCTTTGACAAAACTCCGGGCCGGTCCAACGCGGAAAATCTGAAATAATAATGTACTTGTGTTTCTTCCATGAGAAGGACCGGAATTTTGCGAATATGATCCATCTGAAAGGACAATAACGGCACTCTTCCCGTTGAGCCCGATAAAAGATTTCGGGCAAGATCGATAACATCCCCCACAACGGCGCTGGCGGTGGGCATCATCCCTGCACCATATCCATACAGCATCATGTCGCCGATGGCATCGCCGGAAATTGTAATAGCATTGAGGACTCCGTTAACACCCGAGAGGGGATTGGAAAATGGGATCATGGTGGGATGGACCCTGGCTTCAATGGCACCCCCGGTATCTTTGGTAATGGCAAGGAGCTTGATTCTGTAACCGAACTGCCCGGCAAACTCGATATCCATGGGGGTAATTTTTGAAATTCCTTCGATGTAGATATCGTTAAAATTGATTTCCATGCCATAAGCTAAAGCAGTCAAAATGGCCAGTTTGTGGGCGGTGTCGATTCCTTCAATATCCAGCGACGGATCTGCTTCCGCAAACCCGTTTTTCTGGGCTTCGGCAAGTATGTCTTCAAAGCTGCTACCATCATCGGTGCTCCGGGACAGGATGTAGTTACAGGTTCCGTTGAGGATCCCGGCCATGGATTTTATATGATTTCCTGCCAGAGACTCCCGCAATGATTTGATGATGGGCATACACCCTCCCACACTGGCTTCAAAGGCAAGATCTACACCGTGTTCCATGGCGGCCTTGAAAATTGCATTTCCGTGGACGGCCAGCAGGGCCTTATTTGCAGTGACGACCGGTTTTCCGTTATGGATGGCTTTTAAAATAAGATCCTTGGCAATTCCTTCGCCGCCGATCATTTCGATAACAATATCAATGTCAGGATCATCGACCACTTTAAGCG
>JAOUGB010000184.1 GCA_029857875.1 Desulfobacteraceae bacterium
ATATTTCCCATTGAACCCTATTCCACCAAAATCGCCGAATCCGTCATGGAGTTATACGATTCATCCGAAGATGGTTCGGTGGAGCTGTTTTTTGACGACGTCGATTTGGTGTCTGATTTGGTATCTGTTTGAAATATTATCATTATTTCAATGCAGATAAAGCGAATGTCTCAAATTGTGTTTAGTAGAAAAAGCAGATAGAAAAAAAGAGGTTGGCTTACGAGGCTGACCTCTTTTATTATGTGCTCATTTTTATGAAACGCAGATTTTTCTTCTTGTCTTGACATAATAAGCATATTGGCTTAAGAAATTTTTCATTTTATCAATAGTAAATGGTTAAGTCATGATGAAAAACCAAAATATATGCAATATATCTTTTTTCATTATTGCCGGAGTCGTCATATGCGTCGCTTTTTTGAATAGGCCCGAAGTATCATCGGGTATGGATCAAGTTGAGCAAAACACAAGAATTACAGAAACTGAACATTCAAAAAAATCCGTTGTCCATTTATATTTTTCCGATAAAGACAATTCGTTTCTCAAAGCTGAAACAAGGGATCTTTTTCATTCAGACAATCCAGCCGAATTTGGCAAAAAAATTATCGAAGCCCTGATAGAAGGCCCCAAGACCGGGCTTATGCGGACAATTCCTGCAAATACAACACTTAAGGCATTTTATATTACCCGGGATGGCACAGCTTATGTCGATGTGTCCGATACCATTAGAGATGCTCATCCCGGCGGGGTTAAATCGGAACTTTTTACGATATATTCGATGGTCAATTCGTTAACATTGAATATTCCTGAAATCGATGCGGTAAAGATCCTGATCAGCGGAAAAGAAGCGATGACCCTGGACGGTCATATAGATATGCGTTTTCCGTTTAAAGCCAACATGCTTTTAATACGATGAAAAAAAAGGACCACATTAAAAATATAAGAAATATCGGTATTATCGCTCATATCGATGCCGGAAAGACTACGGTAACAGAGCGGATACTATACTATACCGGCCGTTCTCACAAACTCGGTGAAGTTCATGACGGTGAAGCGATTATGGACTGGATGCCTGATGAACAAGAACGGGGAATTACCATTACCTCCGCTGTTACCACTTGCCACTGGAAGGGAAATGATGTCCAGATCATAGATACACCGGGACATGTCGACTTTACCATCGAGGTTGAACGTTCTTTACGGGTACTTGACGGGGCCGTCGGTGTCTTTTGTGCAGTTGGCGGTGTGGAACCTCAGTCGGAAACGGTATGGCGGCAGGCTGACAAGTATCATGTCCCAAAGATGGCCTTTATCAACAAACTTGATCGGATCGGTGCTGATTTCTTTGGTACAATCGAAATGATGAAAAAAAGATTGAATGCCAGTCCGTTGATTTTGCAGCTGCCGGTGGGCTTAGAAGATGATTTTTCAGGCGTTATCGATCTCATTAACATGAAACAAATCATATGGGAAGATGAATCCCTTGGAGAAACTTTTACGGTAGAAGATATTCCTCAAAACTTGCTTGGCATTTCAACAGAATATCATGAAAAGCTTATCGAAACCATCGCTGAAGTTGATGATGATATCATGGAGGACTATTTATCAGAGACACCCGTTACTCCGGAAAAATTGGTTGCCGCTATCAGAAAGGCGACCATAGATCTGAAACTGGTTCCAATCCTTTGCGGCAGCGCCTTGAGAAATAAAGGAATACAACCGCTTCTTGACGCCATTGTGGAATTTTTGCCAAGCCCTTTAGATGTACCCCCAATTAAAGGCGTACACCCTGAAACCGGTCAAATTGTCGAATGCAAAGCGAATAGCAGTGATCCTCTTGCAGCCCTCATATTCAAAGTGTCGATGATAGAGGGTCGTAAACTATCCTATATCAGAATTTACAGCGGAACCATGAACGCCAAATCAGACACCTACAATCCGTCTCGAAAAATAAATGAAAAGCTTTCACGCATATTAAAAATACATGCCAACAAGAGAGAACGCATCGATTCCGCCGGTGCCGGCAGCCTGGTCGGGGTTATCGGATTAAAAGAGTCTTCTACGGGAGAGACGCTCTGTTCCCTCGATCATCCTGTTTTACTTGAAAAGATAGAGTTTTACGAGCCTGTCATATCTGTGGCTGTAGAGCCTAAAACCCATGCTGACCAGGAAAAACTTGATCAAGTCCTCGAAAAATTTATGGCTGAAGATCCGACACTTAGACTTCAAAAGGATGAAGACACCGGACAGACAATTTTATCCGGTATGGGAGAACTTCATCTCGAAGTTATCATCAGTCGTATGCAGCGAGAATTCAAGACCAATGTCAATGTGGGAAAACCACAGGTTATGTACAGGGAGACCATTGAAAAAGAAGGGCATGCATCTGCAGTATTTGACAAGGAAGTGGCGGGACAAAGACATTTTGCCAAAGTAATGTTAAAACTGATACCTTTGGAACGAGGTACTGAGAACAGATTCAGGTCTGAAATTACTGACGAAACAATACCTGATACGTTCATCCCTGCTATCAAAAAGGGTGTGATGGAATCCTTGGAAAGCGGAGCATTAATGGGGTATCCTGTTGTCGATGTTGAGGCCGTTCTCACCGGAGGGGTATATAAAGATTCTATGAGCACTGAACTGGCCTATACTGTCAGTGCATCTATGGCTTGCAAAACGGCTCTGACGAAAGGTGGATCGTTTCTCCTTGATCCGATTATGAATGTGGAAGTTTTTGTTCCAGAGACTTTCATGGGAGAGGTGATAGGGGATCTCAATTCTCGAAATGGAAAAATTGAATCTATCGAGCACAAAATGGGCGTACAGGTGATAAGGGTTGTGGTCCCACTGGCGCGCATGTTCGGATATTCAACATCATTGCGATCAGCTACACAGGGCAGAGGGACATTCACCATGCAGTTTTCTCATTTTGACCGTATCTGACGCGTATCCTCAAATTTCATACCCCAATTCTTTTGTGCTTTATTGCCGTCCTCCTTTTCTGACTTACTCTTTTCCTTTCCGATTTCCTTCAACAATTCCTCCACTTTGGCCTTTTTATAGGGTTCGTTGACGTTCTCCAAAGCTTTTTTTAGATGGAAAATGGCATTTTTAAAATCCATTTTATTTTTGTAATGAATACCCAGGCAATAATGCGCATCGCCCTCCTTCCCAAGCTTCCAATACGTTTCCCCAAGGGTATAAAACGCACGAGGATAATTTTGTTGTTTTGAGATAAGGTTTTCAAACGTTGCGACTGCATCCATGAGATGGCCGAGTTCTACCTGGGTACGCCCCAGATAAAAAAGTATATCAGGATCATTCGAGTTAATGCTGGCAGCGCCATCCAGAATGCTGAATGCTTGCTGGTAATTTCCATCGAGAAAATATAAGCGGCCAAGATCTTTTAAAATATAGGGATCAAATGCCCTTTTTTCCAATGCCGTCTTGAGGTATTCTTCAGCAGCTTTGTGGTCGCCTTTTCTTTCCAGGACCAGGCCGTATCCATAATATGCTAAAGGATCGTCGGAATGATTATCTACATCTGATTTAAACTTTCTTAATGCAATACCCTCATCTCCGTAAATGGCAACGAGCCGCGTATGTGCCCTTTTAAAATAATAGTCATTGATATTGTCTTCGGTTTTTTGGTGTGTCTCAAGCCAGGTATCGATATACGCCATCCGTTCCTCTGAAGCTGGATGGGTGGTCAGATAAGTCGGAATCTGGTTTGAATCGAACCAGCGTTTGCTTCGCATTTTTTTCAGTGTAGATATCAGGCCTTTGCCGTTATATCCGGCTTTTCTCAGCACGTTAAGTCCGATCTGATCTGCTTGTCTTTCATCTTCACGGCCGTATGCAAGTGCATAGGATTGGCCGGCTGCCACAGATCCGAGGGTGACTGCATTGGCAGCTGCCGATGCCCCGGCGGTTCCAAGAAGCACGCCGGCAACAACCCCGGCAAGTGTGGCGATGTTTACTTTTTCAGCCCTTTCTATTTTCTGAGAAATATGACGACACATCACATGTGAAATTTCATGGGCCAGTATACATGCCAGCTCTTCCTCATTATCCATAGCTTCCAGCAATCCGCTGTATATAAAAATGTGACCTGCCGGAGTGGCAAAAGCATTATAAGTATCTTCCCTTATTACATAAAAATGGTAAGAAAAAGGCTGGGGGGGAAGCGTTGAAACAATTTTTTGGCCGATGTCGTTGACGTAATTGGTAATAAGCGGGTCTTTGATAATTTCGTAGTGCGCCAAAATAAGTTCCATAAACTCGCGAGACAGCTCTTCCTCCTCTTGTATCGTAATTGCGGAAACACCTTTAGGAGAGATGATGCCACACGCAATAATGAGAACAGTACATAGCAAAATACATTGTTTAACAATTTTCATGAAAGCCTCGACAAAAGAGAGTGCCGGTTTTTGTATGAATATAAAAGAAACCGAAACCATATGGTTTTGCTGCACACTATATAATTTATTACTCAATTGGTTAATAGTCAAATCATATCCTTATATACTTTCCAAACATCATGTTTTATGGTAGAGTTCGTCATCATGACTCATATCATATGCATAGCCAATCAGAAAGGTGGTGTGGGAAAAACGACGACAGCCATAAACCTGTCGGCTGCCATGGCAGTTTCGGAAAAAAGAATTCTCCTTGTGGATTGTGATCCCCAGGGAAATGCAACTACCGGTTTGGGAATAGATAAAAATCGTATTGAAAAGTCATTATACCACGGCATGATTGGTAATGTCGATGCCGAGAATCTTATTTTGGATAGCGACATAGAAACCTTGAAAATCATTCCCTCAAGGGTTGAACTCATTGGTTTTGAAGTGGAGATGATGTCAAAACCCAATCGTGAAATGGCCCTAAAAACGCTTTTATCACAAATTAAAAATTCATTTGAATACATCATCATCGACTGTCCACCATCATTGAGCCTTTTAACGGTTAATGCTCTGACTGCAGCCGATGTTATGCTAATCCCCCTTCAGTGTGAATTTTATGCATTGGAAGGTCTTGGACAGCTTCTTCAAACCATGAAGCGCATCAAGTATAATTTGAATCCTAGACTTAAGATTGCCGGCATACTTCTCACCATGTTTGATAAAAGAACAAATCTGTCTCATCAGGTTGCTGAAGATGCCGAAAAATATTTCAAGCAACTGGTATTTAAGACCATGATTCCCAGAAATGTCAGATTGGGCGAAGCCCCGAGTTTCGGAAAGCCGATCTTGTTGTACGATGCAACCTCCCAAGGGGCTATCAGTTACTTTAATCTGGCAAAAGAGATCATGAACAATAAATCATCCTGAACAATTCGTCGGGTAATACATGTATTGAGGAAATTAACGCCATCACAATGAAAAAAGAAATGAAAAGTAAAAAAGCCGAATCAGGTTCAAAAAAATCCAAAAAATTGGTCCTGGGAAGAGGTCTTGATGCTTTATTGCCCGATATTGAACCCATGGAAGATATTTCAAAGGAATATTTTACATGTGATATCGGGCTGATTCAGCCCAATCGTTACCAGCCTCGTTTTCGATTTTCCGACAATGAA
>JAOUGB010000185.1 GCA_029857875.1 Desulfobacteraceae bacterium
CATCAGCATCAAAGATACCACTACGATCATAATCTTCTTGTTGGTGACATATACGCCACCGAGATTATAGGTGGTAGACTTGATCAGGGAAGGAAAACTGACCCTTCTGGCACCTAGCAGTGCCAGATTCCCTGTTTCTAGAATGATACCAATCATCAGGCCGGTGATCGCAGCTGAGGCTCGAGGTGCTTCCCGCAACGGCCGGTAACCCACCCTTTCCACCAGCATGCCCACAAAGGAAGTCAAAAACATCGAAATAATAATGGTCAGTACCAAGATTAACCAGCCAGGTAGGGCAAGAAAACCCATAGCGGTAAGCGCCGTTAACCCGGTCACAACACCAAAGCCGATGTACGCCCCGACCATGAAGATATCACCGTGCGCAAAATTAAAAAGCATCAGTATTCCATATACCATGGAGTACCCCAGGGCGATTAAGGCATAGAAGCTTCCCCATTGCAAGGCGTTGACCAGGTTCTGAAAAAAAAATGTCATCGAGCTTACTCCGCGGTCATCCAAAAAAGCGGGCTCAAGGCACTAAAGCCCTGGCCCGCCTTAGAAGTACTGTTTTTCATTTTCTGTGGGTCTAGGTTCAGGTTGGAAACGTCTGGATGAACCATTCTCCCCATGCAATGTTCTTACGGGCAGACAGACTTGTAAAACTCGAACTCACCTTTGTCACTGATTTTGACGATAACCGCACATTTGATGGGGTCACCATCTTCGGTGAAGGTCATCTTTCCGGTAATACCGTCAAATTCTTTGATTTTGGCCATGGCATCGCGAACAGCCTTGCGATCTTTCTCGATTTTTCCCGTGAGCTTTCCCGTAGATTCAATGGCTTTTTGGACGATGTGCAACGCATCCCAGGTCAAAGCACCTACATCGTCCGGCACATAGCCGTAGTTTTTGTTGTACCGATCAATGAACGCTTTGGTTGCGCCTTTTGCACCCGCTGCAGCATAATGGGTGCTGAAGAACAGCCCATTGCAGTCAGCTCCACAGTGCTCGATGAGTTCAGCCGAACCCCAGCTGTCGCTGCCGACAATGGGAGCGCTCCAACCCAGCTCATGGGCCTGCTTTACGATAAGGGCGACTTCATTATAATACTGTGGGGTAAACAGTACCTGGGCACCTGATTGTTTTATCTTGCTCAACTGAGAGCTGAAATCGACGTCTTTGGTGGTGAAGCTTTCAAACGCCACCACAGACCCGGGGCCGTTCAATTTCTCCCAAGCTTCTTTAAAAAACTCGGCCAGCCCCTTTGGATAATCACTGGCCACATCATATAAAACTGCGGCTTTGGTGAATCCGAATTCCTCTTTAATGAAATTGGCCAGTACCGGCCCCTGGAAAGGATCAAGGAAACAGCCTCTAAAAACAAAGGCTCGGTCCTTGGTGGTGTCCGGATTTGTTGACCAAGGGCTAATCATTGGAGTTTTATAGTTGTCTGCAACCCCTCCTGCAGGTATGGCCTGCTTGGAGGCTTGAGGTCCGACAATAACCAGCACTTCATCCTCGGTAATCATTTTGGTATTGACCTTTACTGCCGATTCCGCTTTTGATTCATTGTCCTCGATAACCAACTCTACCTGATACTTCTTTCCCCCGACCTCGAGTCCGCCGGCAGCTTTGATATCCTCAAGCCACATCTGGGCGGCAAACTTTGTCCCCTCGCCCACTTTGGGGATGTCCCCGGTCATCGGGGCGTTGATACCGATTTTGATCGTTTTTGTCTTACACCAGGCAGAGGGCATAAAAATCAAACTGATCACCAGACATGAAATAATAAACAACCAACCTTTTCGCATGACTGCCTCCTTTTCTCGAGATTCGATAACCTGTTGAATTAATAACAATAACAACATTCAATCCCTTTGGTTAATCTGGCTGAATAACATAAGGATTATTCTTTTTCAACAAAATAATACACGAACATCTGGCACTTTTGATTTATGAATTTCATTTTTTTTGTTTTAGGTCGCTGATCATTTCTTTAAGAATGGATATTACATTTCGTCCTCTTTCACGTGCAATTCGATGTGCGTCTTCAACAAGCCTGGCAGCCTGTTGCTCCAACTCCTCCATTGCAGGAACGGGAATATTCATCCTCTGATATTGCCAAATCAACAGGCGAACGGCCAGACGTTCCTCCTGTTGTCTAATAAAGCCCACTAATGTTCTCCCTTTAACGACGTATGACCTGAATTTTGCATGAAAGGTTCAGGGATTGCATATCCAAAGAATAGCCTCTTCCAATATTATTTTTGGCCTTTGTTTCGTGTATTTGAGCCGGAAATCAGCCTGACTCAGGTGTTCAATGTCATCAATAAGCTCATTTTTCGTAAATTTCTCTGACTTTATCAACATCTTGTAAATAGGATAAGGATTGTCTGGAATTTCAAGATCAGTAACCGTTTTACGTTTTTTAGTTTCACGCTTCTTTTTTTTTCGCTGGGTGTCCCCATCCATATCTCCCGAAAGCATGTCATCCCAATCTTCAATCTGATCCAGAAGTTCTTCATTATATGACAGAACCGATGCCATAACGTTGTATTTAAACTGATCGAACTGCATTTCAGGATACCAGGAACTGCCATGAGGACTTTCCGCAAAATCCCTGATCACCAAAAGCTTTCTGATCTGATTGGTCATTGAGGCCAGAATTTGGAGAGGGTGAAAATTTTCCATCAAAAGTGAATTTAAAAAAAAGAGCGATTTATCAATATCTCGATCTGCTATCGCATTCGTCAATTCATATATAGGGTCCTTCTTTGTGCGTTTTAGAACAAACTCGACATCCTCTGCCGTGATCCGTTTTCGATCTCCGACATAGCTAATCAGTTTTTCAAGATTATCGGAAAAAGTTCCAATATCAAAACCGGTCATTTCATAAATTATTCGGTATGTTCCCTTGTCCATTGTCTTCTCATGCCGGTCAAGCAAGACTTCCATCCTTTCAGAAAGGACAGCTTCCTGTGCAATTTTGTCCGCCCTTCGATCTCCTTTTGGCACCGAGCAGTCAATAATCATGCCGATTTTTTTTATGATCTTAAAAAGCTTTCTGCGTTTATCAACCATATCAGTGGTAATGACCAGATGATTTCTTTTGGGAAATCCTTTTTCAATGGCTTGCTGCAAAATATCGACATTATCTTTCTCAGAAGGTATAAAAAGGTTGTTTTCCGTGCAAAACTTTATGACCTTATCAAGCCATTCATGATCACTCGACTTTTCTGAATCGAGTTTTAAGCTCTTTATTCTATTTGTCTCACTGACATCATCAAACGATAAATTTAAAATACCCAGAAGACTCAATAGTAACTTTGCCGCTTCCTTAATGTTTTGGGCATCATAGGCTTCTTTTACTTTTTGTAACAGCCGTCCATCATCCTGTTTTGAGTAGAATATCTTGGAGTCGCAAATGGCAACCACTTTTGTCTCAGCTAAAAGTGAATAGGTGTTTATCCGTTCGACAACCTCTTCGATATGACCATTCGTGCCGTCAAGGACGTCGTAATTAAAACTCCGATTCTTTTTTGGCAACAAGACATCCAGCAGGGCTTCCAGCGCGCTTTTGTACAGCAGCGCTTCACCATAAATCAAATACACCGGGGCAAAACTCTTGGCCTTTTGATTTTCTTTAAGGTTTTTTAAATATTCATTCAGGTCTTTATATTGAATTTCAGGCATTGTATTTACCGGCCAATTAATGTTTTGGCCTAAAATATTTTCTCGGCCTGCCACACTTCATTGGAAATGGTGTAAATTAAGGGTGCAATACTTGAGTATTTTATTCTAAGGCATCTTCTTAAAGAGAAGATGAAATATAAAAACAGTGACTCCAATAGTAATTGCACTATCTGCGATATTAAAAGCAGGCCAGTGGTAGTTAAGGACGTAAAAGTCCAGAAAATCAACGACCTTTCCAAATCTAATTCTGTCAATCAGATTACCTATGGCACCGCCGAGGATTAAGGCAAAACCCGAGGCGAGAAAAGGATGTGTCCTGTTCGTGTTTTTATAGAAGTAAAATATTAAGCAAATGGCAGATGATGAGAGGAAAAGAAAAAGGAAATTACGCAAATTCGAATCCTGGTTGGCCATAAACCCGAAAGCACCACCGGGATTATGAATATGCGTGATGTTGAAAAATCCGGGTATAATGGTAACGGAATGATAAAGTGGAAGGTTTTTTAAAATTAAGATCTTCGTAATCTGGTCAAGTATAATTACTAAACCGGAAATAAAGGCAAGTTTTGTATATTTGCCATACTTGGAATCTGATCCGTCTGAATCAATAAAACTCAAGCACACTTTTAAATTATTCCTTTACAAAATTATCGGTCTTCATTTCTGGTTCTTCTCCAATTTTGTTGGAGAAGAGGGTCCAAGGATTCGAGGGGTCAAGGATTCAAGGTTTTTTTCTAAAGACTTTATCAGCACCTTTAACATTTATAAACAAAATTCTTAATACCTTAATTTAGCACGAGTTGGAGGCTTTCATCTGCAAGGCATTTAAGGGCGAAGCCATAGTCTGCTATTGCGAGTCCTTAATAACACAGGAGATGAAAGTCTCCGGCTCGCCCTTCGGGTGAAAATTCATGAGAAATAAAGATCATCATCAGATCCGCCCGCTCGTGCCTCGCAGAGGCAGGCAGGTATACCATTCGAATAAAATAAAAGATTAGATGATATTTCTTAAACCGCCTTCAGTTCGTAACCTAAAGATTCTCATCAACTTTCATGCAAAATTCAGGGCATTCTGGCACCGACTACATATCGTCGGTTGTTCAGAATCTGCTCCAACAGAAATATCATATACCCAGCACCGTTCGCATTTTTCACCCGATGCAGGTTCAACCCGTATTGACAAACCTTCAACATCAAGGCTTTTAAATATTCCGTCGGGTTTATCTCCTTCCATCAGCGAAGCTTCCGAAACGATAAATATCGTTCTTAAGTCATCCTTATACTTTTCAAGAATATTGTATAGGTCACCATCCGTATAAATGGTAATAGATGCATTCAGGGAATGCCCAATGAGTTTTTTTACTCGTGCCTCCTCAAGTGCTTTTGTTACTTCGCCTCGAACTTCAATAATTTTCTTCCATTCTTCTGCCAAGTTTTCATCCTTCCATGCCTCATGAACCACCGGCAACGACGTCATATGAACACTTTCTGAATTCATATTATTGCCCGGCATGAAATTCCAGATTTCTTCTGCAGTAAATGCAAGTATCGGCGCCATTATTCGGGCCAGGGAGTCGAGTATTTTGTATATGACGGTTTGTGCACTTCTTCTTTCTTTGGATTGAGATGGTGACGTGTACAGCCGGTCCTTGAGAATATCAAGATAGAACGCAGAAAGATCGACGACACAGTAGTTATAAAGGGCATGGTAAATAATGTGAAATTCGTAAGTATCGTAAGCTCTGCGTGTCTTTTGAACCAACTCCTGAAGCCTGTGCAGTGCAAATCGATCCAGTTCAGACATCTTATCATAAGAGACCACATCCTTTTTTGGATCAAAATCATACAGATTGCCCAGCAGGAATCGGCTGGTATTTCTTATT
>JAOUGB010000186.1 GCA_029857875.1 Desulfobacteraceae bacterium
TAGAGAGAAACATACACAAGGCCAACGTAAAGAGTAAAGAGGAGGTCCCTTGTGAGAGAAATATTGGATAGGGGAGACGCCACGGTCGTCCCACATCATAACACAGAGCAAGCACTACCAGGGAGTATCCCAGAAATGTCGTTAAAATGGCAGGCCGGACCGCTGAATGATATCGTTTTAGGCCAAATATATAACAGGCGGCAGATGTCACATATCCTCCGGTGGTCAGGGCGACACCGCATAACAGGTTAAACCCGATCAGGATCCCCCAAGGGTTGTTGTCATCATGACTGGCTATAGCGCCGAGCCCTCCGGTAAACCTGAGAACTGTGAGTATCCCACCGACCAGTATAATGATCCCGGCAATCAGATTAAATGATGAAAATACCGATCGTTGTTCCGGGCTGGTCTTATTTTTTAATTGGTCGCTCTCCTGTGTTCCGGATTGGGTATTCCCGGGAGATTGGGATGAAGCCTGCGTTCCTGAACTTTCTTCCGCCTGCTTTGAAGCTTTTTTTACTTTTCGTTTTACGGTGACGTCCTTGTCATTAATGGCTTTTCCCTTAAACCGGGCAATTAATTGGTTCATTTCAGCCTGGGCATCATTTGCGATACGGTTGATGGCCTCGAGTTTTTCCTCGGTTGCAATCCGGTCTTTTTGTTTTGAAATCGCATAAATCCCTGTCAGAGAAACTAATCCCATACTCACAACAATGGGAAGCATAGCCAGTATTTCGGAAGTCAGTTGAGGCGCCGAAATGACCCCGAGATCTTCGCTCATCCCGATATCTGAAAATCGGACGTTGGAGATATATAACCAGCTGCAGCCGCCCATTTCATGTTCTCCGTAGATATGATCCACATAGCGGCCCGGATAACGTTGAATCCGCTGCCGGGCAATTTTAATCAGATCTTCACGGGTACCGAAAGTTAAGGCTTCTTTCGGGCAGATTTCAACACATCCAGGCGTCAGCCCTTTTTGAATTCTCGGCTGACAAAGATTGCATTTCATCACTTTTGGGGTGATCGGGTCATCGTACTCGTATGCAGGGATGTTGAAAGGGCAGGCGATCATACAGTAACGGCACCCGACACATAGAGACGGATCATATGTAACGACACCTGCTTCAGATTTTTTAAGTGCTTTGACAAAACATGCCGAAACACAGGCCGGTTCTAAGCAATGATTGCATTGTTTTTTCACGAAAACCGGTGATTTCATTGCCGGCGGGAAAAATTGGTTGACGACGGTATATTCTTTCGCATGGGGCCGCCGTTGGAGCTCAAGAACTTTCAGATCATCAAACGGGCGCTCCGGCAAGGGTAAGTTATTCACTTTGTTGCAAGCATCTTCGCATTTCCGGCATCCGATACAGCGGGAAATATCATGAAGGACTCCCTTACTTCCGGGATATCCGGTAAAATGTTTAGTCGTGACCGCTCCTGAATTAGAACTCAAAAGAAAATTGCTTCCGATTCCAGAACCCATCCACCCCAAAAAATGTCTTCGGGTGATCCCCATAATTTTACCTCTATCTCAGAATCGATTTGTTAGTTGAATCGTTGTTGTTTTCTTTTTGTGACAAGCCGTGCAATTCGTAGAGGCCGGTTTTTTAATCCCCATCATCTGATGGCAAGTCATGCACTGGCTGTGGTAAGCACCCTTTAATCCAAGTTTGGAGTTCTGTTCGGATTTAAGTGACTTGGCGTGACAGGCAGCACATTTTGGAAATGCCATGGGAGATGGGCTGCGGTGGTGACAACCTAAACATAATGTCGTTGTTTCCCCGTGGAAGTATTGTGCCAACATACTTTTTTGAGTGCGTTTGGCAAGGGCTTGAACGATTTGACGGTGGGGGAATAGCACACTATCATATTGATCCACCATATTATCAATGGTTACTTTTTCCGGTATCTCCTCATCTGATATCACTGGCTTGGGGGCTGAGCGCATATCTATCTCTGCTGCTGCTATTTTTACTATATCATCACCCTTTATGGGCAGGGGTTTAATAGATTCTTTTGCAACAGAGTGACAACTTTTGCATCTGATTTCATCAATTTGCCTTAAATTCATTTGAGCGTGACAGCCGGCGCAGTCAGGAGATTTTATTGATTTTATATGGCAGCCCACGCAACTTTTAAAAGTGTCAGATGAATGCATGGCCTGTTCAAGTATAACAAATTTACCTTTTTCAATGCCCGTTCTTGTATGACATACAAAACAAGGCTCCATAGACTCATGGTGGCAGGAACGGCAATTTTCAACCTGCTTTTCATGGGAGAGATGATTAAATGCCACCGGTTCGACAAACTGATTCGACGGCTTCCCTGATTCAAGCGCATCCTTTAACCAGGTCGACAAAAGCACAACATCCGGTTGATTCCGCTTTATTCGTGGGATTTCCTTGAGTTTCGTAATTTTTGATTGCTTTGCCAACTCATGACATGCTGCGCAGTTTGTCGGTCCGGCCTTTTTATTCTGTAAGTTGAGTGCGATATGACAGTTGAGGCAGTCTTCATGCGCAACTGTTTTAAACGATCGGACTTCCTCGGTCTTTTCCTGTTTATGGCAGTAGCGGCATGTCCCTTCCTTGCCTTTGGTATAAACGGTCTTATTGAGCGCTTTATCGTATTCATGATGACATGCACTGCAGTTCTTTTCTTTTTCGTCCCCCACGGAACGGATCAGGTCGGCAAGTACATGACGATAATGAAGGGATTTATCCATGCCAAAGGGTTGTGACGCGTCTATATACGGCGGGTTTTGAGAGTGGCACATGCGGCATTCGCCGGTAAGTGGTCCCGATTTTAATCTCTGATCTCGTCTATCCTTATGGCATCCGATACACTCATGATGATATAATTCCTTATCGTTTTTGAATCCATCATCTTTGAGCCGCTTTAATTTGAAAACAAAAACATTTTCCTTTTTAAGATGGCACGATTCGCACGACTTGTTTTCAATCGCTTCAGTATGTCTGTCATGAGGAAAGAACACTTCGGGCATTTGATAGCCCTCCGGGGGGCTTGACAGCCGGATTCTGATGAGATCAAATCTTTCTTGATTTTGGGATGTGTTGCCATAAAGTGAGCAGAACAGGGTGATTATGATTATGAGGGAAAATAGAATTCCATCTCGGAGCCTTCGTAGAGGAACTTTTGACAAAATGGTCACCATAAAGAAAATATCCATACATTCAGCACGTTAATTCAATCCATCATGCTCTCTATGAGCTTTTTCATTATTTTTTAGCGCTAATCGGGCCGAAGACAACCGGTGAGAGACAACTCGGGAATACAGCCAGAAACAGCCTTTTTTGACATCGGCGGAAAAGTAAACCTTCCCCCTTTTGTTTTTATCAAGCTGTCTGAAGGGTTATCTTCGGCTTTCCATTAACATCCTGTGGTCACGTCCCCAAGGCACGATCGCTACCCCGTATCGACCCAGATTCTGAACATGCTTATCCCTATCTTAGGCGCAATCCTGCAATCTTAACGGCACCCCGGTGGTATCCATCAGGGAATAACTGCTCAAGATCTTCCAGTTCAAGCTCATTTGCTTCACAGGTGTCATAAACGGTGGGGATCTCTTTGTTCTGTTTATAACTTTCACGAAGAAAATTAATAACTTTCCAGTGCTTTTCGGTCAGCTTTCCACCAGGTATTTTCATTTCATATGCTCTATGGATGGCATAATGCTCATCCCATTCATCAGGATCCATTAAAAATCCTCGCATATCCACAGTATAAGACTTCTTACTGGCAACTGCGTGAAGTGCCTCGGCAGCCTCGGTAGAATATAATTCTTGTTGTTTATGGCTATCGCGGAAGGTAATACCTGCCAGCTTACAGGCGCCTCTCTGATATCCTGTAGGGAAAAGATTCTTTAATTGTTTGCGCCGCAGGTTATTCTCTCTACAGGTTTCATAGATGGTAGGGCATATGCCCGTTTCTTCAAATTTATTCCGTATAAAATGAATGACATCCCAGTGCTCTTTGGTGAGTCCCTTTTCGATCCGAAGTTCTGGCGCCATTCCTTCCGGAAAATTTTCATCCCACCTTTCAATATCTAACAAGAACCCGCTGGAATCTAATGAATAACTTTTTCCTTTATGTTTCAAAATGCTCATGTTCATTCCTCCTTTTGAAATTTACCGCTCCCGAGTTTTTCCTTATCGGGATTGTTAGGCTGCCTGAGTTTAAAAAAAACATTTAAATAAATCGTCATGATTAATGTATTATATGGGAGAGCAATTAATGTGCCAATCCGAGCAGCAGGAACTTGATCAGATAATCATCTGATATTATTTATTAAATTTTATGGTACGATAGGAAAGAAGTACTTGTCTTAAGAAGAATTGATCGTCAGATATTTTTACAGACTGTAAAAAAAGTAAAAATTCGATGTGAATATTCTTAAGAGAAGCCCAATACTGCCAGAGGAATTTTTTAGTTTTAAGCTGTTGGTTTTCTTCTGAGATTAATAAAATACCCGTGGTGAACCTTACCATGAAAGTAAAAATAGGTTCAACCACGGGGGTTTCTTGGATTAGCGTGCAAATAGTTCCCTAAATTGTGACTATCGCAGGGTTCATCATTGTCGCTTTTTCCTTTATGGATGCGGAGAGTACGGCAATTCCTTGGGATATTTACCTTTCATAAAATAAGGATCGGGTTTTTGAAAGGTTCCCGGCACCAATTTGAACTGCCCGTGGCGGTTGATGATCGGGTATCCCAGCTCTATCCAGCCCCTGAAGCCGTCGGTGAGGTTGAAAATATCGCCTGTGTATCCCATGATTCTCATGTGTCTGGCAACCAGGCCGCCTCGATCACCACCGTCGGCCGGGGTGCCGCTTTTACACTGGAGATAGTATGTGGCCTCGGGATCCGGTGCCAGCCCTGGAAGGTGCCAGAAATCCAGACCGGTATCCAGGCGGATGGCTCCGGGGATATGGCCCTGGAGATATTCGGACTCCATGCGAATATCCAGCAGAAGATGCTTGGGATCTTTCCACTTGCCCTCATCGATCCAAATTTTCTTAAAGGTTTTCATGTTCATGTTAGTGCCATACTGTAGCAGAAGCGGAAACCAGTACGACTTGCCGTTCATGAAAAGCTGTGTCGGCGTCAACTTTTGGCCCTTTTCAGGCTTTATTCTAGGGAGCGGAAAACCTTTTTTATCGAGAATATATCCCAGTTCCTCAGGACCCAGCAACAGTTCCTTTTCTTTTTTGGTCCAGGGCCTATTAATAAACTCAATGACCTGTTCTTTCGTCCAGTCCTTACTGTAAATCGCTCCGGTGTCCTCTGTGTACCAGTCTATATGTCCCCCTCCGTAAGCCGAGTAATTCGGGAAATCGAAATCGCCATCGGCAAATGAAGTGCCGGCAAACACTGCTGCTATAAAAAGACAAAATATCATTAGTATGAGTTTGTTAACCTTTTTCATATTTACCCCCATTCTAAAGTAATCATTGTTAAACTGTATAATGAATAATCATACAGAGGTTAACCCTATGTTTTGCACCTCCTTTCGTTTGGCTGCCA
>JAOUGB010000187.1 GCA_029857875.1 Desulfobacteraceae bacterium
GTCTTCACCGATAGTAGCATGGCGCCCCATAAAGGTTTGATTGATCCAGTCTGGCAGATGGGGGTTGATCACATCCGCCCGATAGGCTGAAAGTGCACCGGGCGTACAAAATACACCGCCATAGACGCTCTGGCCGGATCGGATGAAATCAAAGCCGCTGGTAAACGAAACCTCCATCATTTTAGGGATGGCGCCTTCGGCAAGATTCAACACGCGCACATTGCCGGCGACTGCGCCGACACGCGGATCACTGGCCAGAGGACTGACCAAATGGCGGAGGGTATCGGGAAGCACTTCTGAATCAGAATCAATGGTCACATATACCTGCCCTGTGGCTTTAGCGAAACCGGCCATCAACGCACGGCGTTTACCTCGGTTAAAAGGCTGACGAATAAGCCGCACGCGCCAGGAAAACTCTTGTTTGGCAATTTGCATCCATTTCCATGTATCGTCCTGTGACCCGTCATCGACACAAATCACCTGCATTTTTTTCATCGGATACCGGCTGTTCATAACCGATCGAACGGTGGGCAGAATTTGTCGGCCTTCGTTGTAGGCTGGTATAACTATAGTGATCGTCGGCAAGGCACTGTCGGATAGAGGCGCATAGGACCGATAACGACAGGCAAACCAAATACGCCATGCCAACGTCAAAAGGGTCCAGAAGGTTAACCCAACGGCTAAATAGTTTATCGTCGACCAGGATTGTACAAACTTCCAGGATTCTACAGATTTCAGGGCTTCCACCTGCCACCAAGTCAACGTTATTACTGATATTAAAGTGAAAAACAACAGCCACGGGAAAAAAATATCCGCCTTAAAGCGGTATGAACCATTTGTGTTTAACATAGTTTACCTCTGATTAATTTAAAATTTTCCGGAAGGTGATGACCCTTTCAGTATTACGAAATCCTAAGCTGCTTGCCGCCTGAAATAGGTCCCCAGCAAGGAGGGAGATACAGCAATGAAGCTTTATAGAAAAAAAACGCTACGGAGCTATAAGCGTTTATCCGTTATTAAAATCTCATTTACAGGTGTTGAAGCCAAATTAGTCAAACAGCCTGAACCTGTCTGTGCTCATCCATAGAGTCCATAGACGACACACATTAAGGTACCCAAAAAAAGCGATCGTAAACTTACCTGGACTTACCCGGATCATCGCTGTTTTTGTGGTTTGTTTCTCAGATTGTTATGATGCAAAAGAAAAAAAGTATTGCAATAGGTATGCCAAGCAAAACAGACTCCCTATCTATTTAATATTAAAAGTATTATCGTTTATAACCGGATGAATACATGAGGGCTTATGAAGGGAAATACATACAGGTATTTTAATAGAAAAATTTAAGGATTACACCTAACCGTCAATAATTATAGTATTTATATGCTTAGAATAGCATTTTTATGTGAAGGAATTTAACTACACCGGGATAGAACTTGAGGGTTCTTCCTATATTATACGACAATTCAATATGTTATGTGTTTGATTTGTCATGCCTTGACGATGAAAGAGTTATTGATGAAGTAGGCATAGATGCCATATGAAAAGGTTTGTGAACGTTTTATATGAACGTCATGCATTATAGACATTATCATTCATTCTGAGGATTTTCACCCCAAGCTTTTTTACTCCGCAGGATCTTTTTCTGAACCGTTGCCCAAGTCTTTGTGGTTAGAAAAGATTCACCAAAGCGATTGAGCATCTCCCTAAACATCTGAAAAGGGACCGTGAACGAGAGCTCATCAGTTTTAAAAAACTTTCTGGCAGAAGGGTCCCAGCCGCCGATCACCGCCTTGTTTTGTCCCTTTGATAAATAGTGCAGCGGCCACACCGCAATACTCCCGCACCCGGCGCCCCAAGGCGACACGACCACTTCGGGATCATGGGTTACAAAAGCCGCCAGCTGGTGCAGCCCGCACAGAGATTCCGGACGTGTGAAAAATGCGATCAGTTCCGGCACTTCATTATCTGAAAATTTGCTGATTGGTTTTACAACACAAAATTTATGGGGTGCCGGTCGAGGGTCAACATATTCGAAAATTCGTCTGAGCTCGTCAGGTGAATCACAATACAACTCGCCCTCGGTCCAGTTCGGAATGCCGGTGGAAACGTAATTGATAATGGTTTCGGTCTGCGGCTTGTTAAATCCCAGCCAGAACGCTCCTCCGGGACATCCGAACTGTTCCTCAGAAAAATAAGCAGCAGCCTTTTTTTTGCGAGCGCGCCAGATGTGGCCCATCACGCAGGAAAATTGACCGAACACCTTCTGCCAGTCAATTTCGTTTTTTATTTCCTTTTCTCGGGTGGGCATATTGATGCAGTTCGGTGAAAAGCCTTCGATCGGTTTTTTATCCGTATAAAAAAGCCCCAAAGGTTCCTCGTCAAGACCCAATACCGCGAGAAAATCCGGTAATGATTTCAGCATATGACCATTCATCGTATCCTCCTAAATATATGAGAAAAGTTTACAGTAAATCACAAATTCAGCATACCCTAAGTACGCACCAAAAGGAAATAAAAATTCAAATCTATAGTGATCTAAGTTTTGACACCGATTATTCCTGATTGTATTATCTTATAAGGTTTGACAAAGATATTTGGTGGCGCGGTGAATATAGTTTGCGAGATGACGCTTCATAAGGTTATTTTATAAAAAGTAAGAGATAAAACAGAAAATGAATCTAACATTTCAACGAATAATTGACCGAATTTTAGGAACCCTCATTTGCATGAGTCTGTCTCTTATTCCTCGACGAGAAGGATTCACAAAAGTCTACCCTAAAAAAATCCTGGTAATCCTTCTTTCGGAAATGGGAAGTCTTGTTTTAGCTCATCCCATGTTCATCGAAATCAAAAAAAGATATCCTGATGCAACATTATATGTTCTTCTGTTCAAACAGAATCGAGAGATCTTAGAGATATTAAATGTTCTCTCCAATGAAAACATCATGAGCATTGACAATACATCCATAAAGCGATTTGTTTTGGATTGTCTTCAAATTCTCCGAAAGTTGCGTCGCATCGAGTTCGATGCGGTCATAGATTGTGAGCTCTTTTCGAGGATTAGCTCCATTTTTTCTTTTTTGAGCGGAGCATCCTTGCGGGTGGGTTTCCATCCATATACCCAAGAGGGGCTTTATCGGGGCTCTTTTATCAATAGACCCGTCATGTACAATCCTTATAATCATATTTCCGAGCAATTTTTAACTATGGTGAAGGCATTGGATTCGAATACGGTACCGACGGCCAAACGGTTTGTTTCCAGCCGGCTTCGTGAAGCCCCCTCCATTTCCTTTCAAGAAACTGAAATTCATGGCATGACTAACCGGTTGCACCGTGATTTTCCTGTTTTGAAGGACAAAGAATTGATCCTCCTTTATCCCAGTGGCGGCATCCTACCAATACGGGCATGGCCTCTCGATTATTATTGCCGTTTGTCGAAAAGATTCCTTTCCGATGGATATGCCGTTGTTATCATTGGTACAGAGGCCGATAAAACCCTTGCAGAGACAATTCAAGATAAATGTGGAAGCTTCCATTGTATTGATCTGACGGGGTATACAAAAAATCTCCGGGAGATGATGATCCTTTTTCATCGGGCATCTCTTCTTATCACCAACGACGGAGGTCCGGGACAGTTTGCTGCTTTGACATCGATTCCAACCATCATATTTTACGGCCCTGAAACGCCGGTGCTCTATGGTACCCTCAATAGAAAGGCTGTTTTTTTCTATCTATCCCTTTCCTGCTCGCCATGCCTCACTGCCTATAATCACCGTAACTCTCCATGTGACGGTGACAATTTGTGCTTGAAAAAGATTCAGCCCGATCAAGTATACAAAAAAGCGTTGGAAATTCTGAGAAGTGAAAATAATTAAATATAAATATTTGAGATGTTACTTATGGGTGGTCCAATTTCCGAGATATGCCTCTCCCAAAAGTACATCCGCGCTTAAATCCGGAATCTTTTTCCCTCTGTAAATATGGTTGTATTCTCGGATCTTATTCGTCTTATGGAAATATTTGCTGAACTGTTTTAAGGCAAGGTCGCTTTGGTTGTGAGAAATTATAATGGCGTTTTTTCCTTTTAGCTCTCTGTCGGGATTTTTCAGAAAGAGATAGCGTTCGGGAATGAAGAAATCAAACCCCGTAAATTGGTTGCCAGAGTAAAATACTGCTTCGGCCAGTGTCGTCCCTTTGTCGGAGACTAAAAAATAACCTCCGGGGTGAGGATTTTCCGAAATCGATCTCTCGACAATTCTACCCAGGCTCGGCCATGAGTGAAATTGCTTCATAGGGTCGTTCTTCGGCGGAAGGGGAAGAAAAGCTACATTCATGTGCATATGAATCACAATGCTTGCCAGCGCAGCCAAGCCGATACCTATACTTACAAAAGCCCGGTGGCCGTTCCTTTTTTCATATCGGGAACGATAAATGGTCCACATCAGAATCATTCCCGTCACATAGGCGGGAGCTGCCCAATTGGGTTCTGCTGCCTCGCCTATGGTCGATGTTAAACCGAAAAAGATGAGGATCGGCCAGGACAAGCAGGCCAAATACAGATAAGATGATACCCCCTCGACCAAAGAATAATAGAACCCCATCACGCTGTAAAAGATGAAGGCCAGGAAAAGTACAGGTGTGATAATGCCTGCCTGACCTCCAACGTACTCAAGAATTTTCAGTATGGAAGCTTTGTCGGTAGGGGATAGGCCTTGATTGAGCTGAAATACGAAAGAGGCCCAGTCATGCTGCCAGTTCCAAAAAAGGACGGGAGAGAAGATTAACAAGGCAAGGAGTAAGGCAAGATAGGGACTCTTTCTAAACAGCCAGAACCGGTGATGCTTGGAAAGAAAGAGAAAACCGAACTGACACGGAACAAGAAGGATCATGGTATATTTACTAAGGAGCCCTAAACCCAAAGCGATGCCCCAAACATACCACCATTTATTTTCTCCTTGGGTGATGATTCGGCTGCCGCAGTAAACCGCCATTGACCAGAACAAAATCATCGGCGTATCAGGTGTTTGTACAATCGCACCTGCAGGAAAGATCAGAGTGACTTGATAGAGGAAAAGAAGTTCCCATGGGAGACGTCTATTGTCTGGAAAGAGACGTTTGATAGTTCCAAAAATAAAGCAAAGGCCCAAAACAGCGCAAATCCATCCGCCGAGTCTTACGAAAAATTCGCTGTTACCCCCTATCCATGTAAAAAAAGCCATAACATAAGCAACCATAGGGGGATGATCAAGGTAACTCCAATCCAGATGCTTCGACCAATACCAGTAATAGGCTTCATCCGGCGCGAGTTGAAGTGAGCCGTTTACAAAAAGGCAATAGCCGTAGAAGAGAATCAAAAAAATGGGTATCCAATTATTCCATCTCGTTTGGATTTTTGGTTGAGCGGTTTCTATCAATGGTATAAATTCTTTAAAAAGTGTTTGATACAATTAACATAGGGGCCGTAATTAATACAAGCCATCCAAAACATGTTAAATATGGATAGTATATTTTGATTGTTTTATAAAATC
>JAOUGB010000189.1 GCA_029857875.1 Desulfobacteraceae bacterium
TCAGCAGTTGATTTCCGCTAACATGTACGCCGCTTGTTTCGGAATCTTCAACTGCGCTTATTTGGGTGATAAGCTTAGGGCTAGAAGATTCAGCAGTAAGATTTTTGGTTTCTTTAACTGCCTTGGCATTTGAAGCACACCCGATAAAAATGGGCAGTAAAATTACCAAAAAAGAGGATAGTATTCTCAATTTTAACGGTTTTTTTATATCACAATTCATGCTATTCTCCAGGAGGTTTCTGAAGTTTAAGTGGTTTTTTTATAATAGAAACTTTGCCATAAATATCTTCACTCTCTTCTTCGATAATGATCCTGTCCTTTAATATCTGTACGATTTTACCCGAATTTGTTCCTATATAAGTCCCTTTTTTTACGACATATCCTTTCCCTGTGGTTTCCTGTACCAAAGCTCTGTTCCCACTCGGAGCCTGTATTATTCCCACAAGGCTTAGCTGGCTTAGGTTTACCCTTTCAAGGGGCGTGAGGGGTTTACGCCTTTTGATGTTTTTCTTCCCAACAGCCAGCGAAACACTTTCTTTTTTAAAAAGCGGTTCAAATGGATCCAGCTTCCCTTCAGGGATATAGAAATCGGTGATTTCCGGTATTATGGTTTTCTTGGCTGTCGGGGCTTTTTCAGCCACCAATTTTTGTTTCGAGTTTGATATATCAGCAGGCACTGTCCCTTTCGGTTTGGCCGTTGCATTTTGAACTTCCTTTTTTTCAATAATGATTTTTTTCGTAATTTGCCTTGATTTTAAAGGGGGTTCAGATGGTTTCTCGCATCCCCACAACACAGGGAAAAAACATATAATACAAACGATATAGCGTATAAAAACAGAATGTTTATCCATGATTTAAGGTTTCTATTTTTTTTTCTTTGATGATGAAGCTTTTTCAGGCTTCGTTTCAACAAACCGATAAGTGACAGCCTTACAAGAAGTTATTAGGTTCGTGTTGCCTTTTGTAGAGGCCATCTTAATGTCGTCTATATTTACGATTCTGGATAACCTTGCCACCTTGTCGAAAAAAAGAGCAACATTATGGTAATTCCCTGTTACCTTAATTGATACTGGGATTTCAGCATAAAAATCTTTGTTTTGTTCAGACTCCGGCTGAAACAGCAAAAATTCCAGACCAGCGTCACGACCGGATTGGGATACACTTGACAATAGAGCCGGTATTTCTTTTTTTTCAGGAAGCTTTTTCATGACCATTTTAAATTCCAGTTCGGCATCTTTTAGCTTATCCTGATAAAATTCCAGTTGATTCGCCTTGGCTTTTGCAGTGGCAAGCCGGGTTTCCAGCGTTGTGTGCTCCTTTTTTAACACGTTGATTTTACTGATTTTAGGAAGAAAGGAAAAATAGACAAAAGGCCCGACAAGCAGTGCAAAGAGACCCAAACCCAATAAGATTTTGTATAGTTTGGACAGCTTTCCGATCTTATCGGTAGTTTCGAAAATCAAGTTTGTTATTTTAGAAGTGTCGATTTTTTTCATTATTTTTGGCCCGGCTTTGAGCCGTCATCATTTTTCTTTTCTGGGTTTTTCAAAGAAGCTTTTACACATCCAATTTCAAAGTATTTAAGATTTAATTTGTTTATCTCTTGTTGTTTTATTGTCGTTAAATTTACATTGTTATAAAGTTTTGATTCTTCCAGGCGACTCATAAAATCGGCAATGGTTTTATTATCCAATGCAATCCCTTTGATATTTACCTTTTCGCCGGATGCCTCAAAACTGGTGAACCATAATCTTTTAACGGGTTTGTTATCGGTGTCTGCTGATGCATCGGGTGTCAAAATGGATGTTTTTTCAGCCACCATTTTTGTCATGTTTTCAAGAAGGATGACCGGAGCTCTTCGATTCGTTTCGATACTCTTGATAACATCTGTTTTATGTCCTAATTTTTCGAGCTCCTTTTTTATTTGATCCACTTTCTTTGATTTCGTTTCAGCTTGGGTCAGCATTATTTTTGTGTTTTTTATTTTTGTATTTAGATCATCGATTTTTTTCCCCAGCCATATGCTATAGTAAAGCAGGATCACAAAAACAATAAAGAAAACCCCAAGAAATATGTTTATCTGCCTGAGAATACTCTCTTTTTTTCTTGATTCACGATAAGGGAGCAGATTGATTCGTATCATTTGTCACCAATTTTTCGTGTTGCAAGTCCCATACAGATCGCGGCTTGTGGAGCGATCTGTTCAAGATAAGAAGAATCAAACCGGTTGCTGTCCACAATAAAATTCTGAAATGGGTTTATAACTTCAACTTCAGATGATGTTTCGGCAGCTAGAAGTTCAATAAATTTTTTAATATTGGCGCCACCACCGCTGAGCACAATCCTGCCAATTTGTTCCTCAGGATATGTAGAGTAAAAGAAATCAAGGGCGCGTTTTATTTCAATGCACCAATCCGTTACCACGGATACAACGATTTCTTTCAAATCTTCAGAAGATATAAGATCTGATTCTTCACCGAGTTTGATCGCTTCTGTTTCCTCAATTGTGCAACCTACTGTAGAAGCAATCTTATCATTAATTTGTTCACATCCAAGCGAAACATCACGCATAAATTCAGAAACATTATCTTTTAGAATATTTAACGATGTTTTGCTGGCTCCGATGTCGATCAGGGCAATATTTTCGTCTTCCGGAGAATAGTTAAATTTAAAAATATTTTGAAGAGCAAAAGCATCTACATCTATTATGTGGGGGTGAAGTTTTGCCATTTTCATGAGATTGATATATTCACTAATCATCTCTTTCTTGGCGGCAACCAGAAGCACATTCATCTGATTGGGATTGTGTTCGCTTTCTCCAAGTATTTGGAAATCTAAATTAACTTCACTGATGTCGAATGGGATATATTGTTCCGCTTCAAAATGGATCGTCTCGTGTAATTCATCTTCCGTCATGGTCTGGACGTTGATCTTTTTAACAATAACCGAGTATCCTCCAATGGATATGGCGACGTTTTTATCCTTCAGTTTGGTGGATTTAAAGAGTTCACGAATATATCTAGAAACAGCTTCAGGATCTCTAACAGACCCCTCTTCGATGAGGCCGGGTTCAATATCGATTGTGCTGAAGGTTTTAAGGGTAGATCCGGCTTTTGTATCGATAATTTCAGCAAGCTTTAATGTCCGGGATCCTATGTCCAGGCCAACAAGTCGATTTTTTTTCAAGAAAAACATAATATTTTCTTAATCACCAAAAATCTTTTGTTTATCAGAAAGGTTGAAACCAAGGGCCAAAATAATCTTTCGTTGAGTTTCAAGACGACATAGCATTCCTTTTTCTATACGCGCAATTGTAATAGGAGATACATTGGCCTTCCTGGCAAGTTCGGTCTTGCTCATAAGCAAAGATTCTCGAATTTTTTTTACGCGGTTACCTTTCATTCAAAAACCTTTGTAATAAAAGTATTAAATACTGTCCAGCATATATTTTGAACAAAAGACCCAAATACAATATCCAATAGTTTACCCTATATTATTGTCGAGCTCAAGAACTTTTATGTATAATTATAGGTAAATTTTAATTAATTACTTTATTTTGTGGTTTTTTAAATAAAAATACTATATATAGTATTATATAACTAAAGATAAAATAAGTACAATGAAATAATGCTATCAAAATTCATGCTGAAGTACCTTACACGACTAAATGAGCGCTCGGAAAGTTTCTGTTATAACGCCTCATGTATCCGTGGACCGGATTATTTTTTTAAAAAATAATATATCACTTAAGTTTGGATGAAACAACGCATTATCTTGACTTTAAAGGTCGATTTCCGTATATAATTGAAAAGATACAATTTAATTATTCTTGTTTGAGCCCGGTATTATTTTTTGTGTTTTTTTGCATTTACATACAATTAAATTTAAATATCGGCATCAAACATTTGAAACTTTAACCTTGTTTATGAACCACTACTCAACAGAAGAAAAAGTAAAGCCTTTTAGGCTGGTTAAATACTTTACCTTTACAAGCCTGATCGTAATATTTATCGGGACATTGGTTTTTTCTTTGCTCAACACCCACTGGGCGAAAGCCATGCAGAAAACAAAAAGTGAAGACTACGCCCGCCTTCTGATCGAAAATCTTAACCATCAGGTTTTTTTACAGTTTATCATCCCTGTTGCATTGAAATTCGGCAAGATTCAACTTAGTGACGAAAAACAGTTTGAACGCATGGATAAGGTCGTCAGAAGTACACTTCACAGTTTCAAGATCGATATGGTCAACATATATGACATGAGCAATACAATTTCATACAGTTTCGACCATACGGTGATCGGCAAACAAAATATTGGGGGTAAAGGATATAAAGATGCAATTTTGGGAAAATCAACTTCAAAACTGATTCAAAACGGAAACTGGTTTAAGATTTTACTCGGATTTCCACAGAACAGTCGATTAATTTCATTTGCCCCTTTGCGTGCAGAGCAACCGCTTTCCAGGATATCCGGTCCGGTGTTGGGGGTTGTGGAAATCGTACAAGACTTAACCGAAGATTATAAAGCGATCTTCGATTTTCAGATACGTGTTATTATCACTGCTTCAGCGGTTATGGGTGCTCTCTTTTTGGTTCTTTTGTTTGTGGTTAAAAGGGGTGAAAGTATCATAGAAAAGCGTGCCCGGGAGAGACTTAAGCTCATAGAACAGCTGAATCGTGCAGAACACTTATCGACATTGGGTGAAATGGTGGCAGGAATATCCCACGAAATTCGTAACCCATTGGGTATTATAAGGAGTTCATCTGAACTTTTAAAGAAAAAAATGGCCGGCCGCGATCCTTCAAGTTCAATTCCGGATATAATCATTGAAGAATCTGTTCGGTTAAATAATATTATAACAGATTTTTTAAATTTTGCGAAACCTAAGAGCCCATATCTTACAGCCTGTAAAATAGAAGATGTTCTCGAAAAAAACATCAATTTTTTAGCGTCACAAATCAAAGAGGAAGGTTATATAATAAAAAAACATTACGACAATGACCTTCCGGAGATAAACGCTGATGCTGATATGCTTTATCAGGCTTTTCTTAACATTTTAATAAATGCCATGCAGGCGATGCCTGAAGGCGGCATAATTTATGTGAAAGTCAGTACAGGAGATAACACAGTGACAATAGTGTTTGAAGATGAAGGTGAAGGTATACCCGAGGATATAATGGAAAAGATATGGGATCCCTTTTTTACAACAAAAGCAAAAGGAACCGGACTGGGGCTTGGTATCGTGAAAAACATTATCGAATCACATAAAGGAAGTGTAAGGATTGATAATAAACCGGTTACCGGAACCAGTGTTAAGGTCATATTACCTATTAATTAAAGGGTATCGTAATGGAAACCGTCCTGATTGTAGACGATGAAAAAAATTATCCGCTCATATTGAGTGCTATTCTTGAAGAAGAAGGCTTCGAAACCTTCACCGCCAACAGCGGTCGTGAGGCGCTTGAAATACTCGCAAATACCGACATCGACCTTGT
>JAOUGB010000188.1 GCA_029857875.1 Desulfobacteraceae bacterium
TTGAAAAGAATAAAATCTATAAAGACATTTTAAAAAAACATACTGCTCTCAACGGTCACGTATCAATTACGGATTTTCGCGCATTCGACAAAATGCCCACGGGCAATCGTTTTTTGGTCTACTCACTGTTTCCCGAAGCGGTAGTGAGTGTTAAAATTCGCTATGATACTAAAGATAAAGAAAGGGTTGCCGTGAGCGTGGGGCACAGCATCTTTAATCGAAACTGCAAGGTGAATGTCGGTGTGATGCTTTCGGCGTTTGAAGGGGGCGGGCATCGGGCTGCAGCGTCATGCAGGTTCGCTGCCGACAAGGCGAATGATTATATCCCAAAAATTATCGATATCTTATTAAAGAATGACGACAATGAAGGTTGACCAACAATTTTTATTTTTATGTAAATTTGTAGCACGTTAGCCTTTTGAAAATATTACCGCTTCAGGTATGATTAAATTTTTACTGAAAGAACTCGTGAATAAGGGCTCGTAATGAAAGAACCTTCCTGAGCTATTAAATAAGGGTCCTTGTTTTAACAGGAGGTTTATCCATAACGTTAAATCGTATAGGGTTCTTTAAAAACGATCCCTAATTCTCTCAGACAGCTTCCAGCCAAAAATTTAATCATACCTGAAGCTCCTTTGAGCCAGATCTTTAAGGTACGCAAGTGTTTCCCACGAAAAGGGTTCTTTTTGGCAGGGTAATATGGCATTGTTCGTAAACACGGGGTCTGACTCCAAATCGTATCGGGAGGAGGCAACCGCCTTAGGCCACAGCACTGTATGTGGAATCGGCGTGTAATAGGCCAGGATGGGTGTTACGTTGTTTTGCCGGACGATCTCGATTGAATTCTCGATGGACGTCATGTCTTGTCCGGGCAGACCTGCCAGCAGATATGCACCGATCATGTTCTTATCAAAACCCGCCGCTTCCAAACAAGTCACCGCCTGTTTAAATTCTTCGGCCGTTACTTTTTTGTCCAATTCTTGTCTTGTATCAAACGCTGCTGTTTCGAGCCCGAGGCGGAGTGTTTCGAAACCCGCCCGAAACATCAATTGGGCGGTTTGCCTTGAAATCCCCCGGATATGAACCGCATTGGGTGTATGAAAGCGGATGTTGAGACCTGAATTGATGATCCCTTCGAATATGGGGGTGGCATGCTTTTCTGTATCCACAAGGAGCGCATCGTCGTAAAAGATAAAATCTTCTACGCCAAATCTTTCATGCCAGTATTTGATCTCTTCTACCACGGATTCCGGGCTTCGCACCATTCTTTTTGGATTTAAAAAATGGGACGCACAATATTTACACGAAAAGGGACACCCCTTTGAGGTCAGCAGCGGCACGTAGGGTACCTTTCTCTGAAGATCAAAGGCAGGATAAGGATAAGCGTCAAGATCCGAAGGATTACATTTCAGGGAAACCGAATAACCGGTATGCTCGCCGACCCTCTCGAGAATATATTCCTCCCCGGCTCCTGTTTCGATCCGGTCGGCGCCCGAAGAACTCTGGGCATGTTCCCGGCAGAGAGTGGCGTATATCCCCCCCAATACAATGGTCACTTCCGGAAAAACCTCTCTTACCACCGCGATGGTCTCCTGTACTCCCGGGTACCAATACGTCATCATAGACGTCATGAGCACAAGATCAGGCGGTTCAATGGAAAGAAGATCTTCTTTGAACCATGTTTTCTGGATCCCGTATCTGGAAAAATTCCGTGGTATATCACCTAACCCGTCAGGCTTTGGAATCCGGGTTTTAAGATACGGTCCCCTGCCGAATCGGGCATACGGGTCGGTTGGAGGTGCCTGGGGATGAAAACGATCCAGGCAGTCCATGTAGGTGACCCTAAATCCATGATACCGAAGTATTGATGCCAACGTAAGAAGCCCTATAGGTTTGGCCCAGAAGTCATACGCAGCGAAATCATGTATCCAGGGATTGATCAGAAGAATATGGGGGGTATCTCGATTCACGGAATAAGGCGTTGAGACCTCAACGATTCAAAACAGTTAATTTTAGATACGTCGGTTTTAAAAGCGTTTCGGGTATGATTATATTTTTTACTGGAAACTGTTTGAATGGATTAGGGATCGTTTTGAAAGAACCCTTATCGGATTTATCCAAAGATAAAACATTCTCTAAAAACAAAACATTTTATAAAGCATTCGGGCCGGTTCTTTCATTACGAGCCCTTATCCATGAGTTTTTTCAGTAAAAAATATAATCATACCCGAAACGTTAACATCGTCAAAAATCCAAAATAATACAAAATTTCAATAGATCTAATTAATCGTAATCATCCGTTGGGAAATATTCCATGGACGTCTTTTTAAGTTCTTCGCGGCTGAAAAGAATGGTGTAATTGTCGATGGATGTTTCTGCGGAAATATTGCGGGCGAGTTCCCAACAGGATGCTTCATCTTTTGCATGGATCATGGTGTACAGGTTGAACGGCCAATCATCTTTGGGATTTCTCCGGTAGCAATGGGAAACCGAACTAAAAGCGGCCATCATTTCACCCACGGTATCGATATCCTCTTCATTCACCCGCCATACCACCATGGCATTGGCTTCATATCCGGATTTTTGATGGCGTAATGTAGCGCCAAACCGCCGGATAACCCCTTTATCACAAAGATTTTTCAGGCTTTTTAGGAGCAATTCTTCAGAAATACCCAGATTTTCGGCAATCTCTAAATACGGCCTCTCGGTTATCGGAATATCCCCCTGAATTGAAGCGATGATTCTTTTATCAAGTTCGGTCAACATGATGCGATTTAAAGGGTTGGGTCAGAAAAAGTCAAGGTTTTTTCTTTTCAGGAAACAGGTTGAGTATCTCTTTTTCAGAGGCCCCGCAAATGCCTCGCTCAGTGATAAAACCGGTCACCAGTCTGGCTGGTGTCACATCAAAAGCAAAATTTGCGGCCGGACTGGCTATGGGCGTAATCATAACATCTATAGTCTTTCCCTGATCCATGCCTTGAACATATCGAACTTCATCCGGATCGCGTGTTTCGATGGGAATCTCTTTTATTCCATCTCTTAACGTCCAATCGAATGTGCTGGATGGAAGGGCGACATAAAAAGGGATATTGTTGTCCCTGGCTGCAAGAGCCTTGAGGTAGGTTCCAATTTTATTGGCAACATCTCCGGTGTAAGTGGTCCTGTCGGTCCCGGTGATCACCATATCCACCATTTTGTGCTGCATGAGATGACCGCCGGCATTGTCGGTGATGACCGTGTGGCGTATGCCGTGTTTGCCCAGTTCCCAGGCTGTCAGTCTTGCACCCTGGTTCAGGGGTCTGGTTTCATCAACCCATACGTGGATATCGATTCCCCTATCATATGCTGCATACATCGGTGCCGTGGCCGTACCGTATTCGATGCAGGCCAGCCACCCGGCATTACAATGGGTCAGCAGGTGGACGGTTTCGCCTTTTTTTCTGCGGCTGATATCTTCTATCAAACCGACTCCGTATTCGCCAATTTTTCGGCAGTTTTCAGCTTCGTCCTCGGCAATTTTTTCAGCTTCTTTTCGTGCGGCATCGATCTTTTCTGAAGACCCCGATACGCTCAACACCGCAAATAACACCTTGTCCACACCCCAGACAAGATTCACCGCCGTTGGCCTGGCTGATTTCAACCTGTCACATTCCTCTTTCAGATAGCGGTCTTCAATGGTTTTCGCCGGCGAACTCAATGTCGCGAGATACACACCATACGCCCCTGTTACACCGATCAGCGGCGCCCCTCTGACATACATCTCTTTGATGGCCGTGATAACATCATCAACGGTCTTAAGATCGGCAATGACAAATTTATGAGGAAGAAGTCTCTGATCGATGATTTTTACTGTTTTTAAATCTTCATCCAGCCAAATAGGTCTCAAATCTTTTCCGTCCACTTTCATCCTATAACCTCAATTTAATCACCAGTAATTTGAATGCATTGTAAAGCGGGTGTAATACGCTTGCAGAATCAAACACGATATCATATGAATATCACAGTATCGAATTGATTAAAACCCTAATTGCTCGTAAACAAAATAAGAAAAATATTTTATATGTTTGATCTATTGTTCTTTTAAAGCCTTTTCGATTTCCCTTGATCTGTCTTCTTGCTGATCTTTTACGGAACGTGCGCCTTTGATCGGAGCTTGAATTTTGTCCACGATTTCTTTCGCGGTTTTATCGGTCATCTTTTCAATGGCCCCTTTTTCAGGTTCTGCTTCTTTATCCTTTGAGCAGGCAAGAAAAGCAGCACTGCACAACAATAACACCATAACAACACTCAGCAGGATTTTTTTCATAAAAGCACCTATAGACGTTTTTTTTCGTCCGTGTTCTGGGGGTATGCTCCCCCGTGTAACGATATTGGCGGAGTGGCTTCGTCATTTCAATGAACTTAGCAGTGGGGGAGACCGCGGCTCCCGCATGCTTTTCGCGGGAGAACGCGGAGGGGGCAGGAATGCCACCGCTGCTAAGTTATTGAAATGACCAGTCACGTTGACACCGGAGTAAAACGGGGGAGCATACCCCCAGAACACGGACCTTTTTCAATCATATCCCGGGATTTGTACAAATCGTATTTTTCCCCATTCCGCCAAGTTTTTATATGGGCCCTCGAGTCCGTCTTCTCCTTCGAATTCTCCGGTATCCGGATCGATTGCAACAAATGGAACCTTTGTGTATCGGGCTGCGGACAAATCGCCTTTTCCGTCGCCGATAAAAACACAGGTTTCAGGATCGAGTTGAAATTCATCCAAAAGCCGGGCCAGCGATTCGGTTTTTGGCCAGTCTCCTCCTCCGCGAATGATGTCAAGCAAAAGGTCAAGTTTTTGAGCTCTCAGAATTTCGTTTAATTCCACCAGTGGTGTATTTGAAAGTGCGACCCGGGTTATTTTCAGTCTACCCAGAGCCGCCAAAATGTCAGTGCACCCTTCGGTCAGGGGCGCACCGGTCATGGATTGACGGGTTAAATCTATCAGCTTTTGCCAGCAAAGCACAAATTCATTTTCTCCGAGAGGCTCTCCAAAATAATGTGCCTGAACTTTGCGTATTTTGCTTCCCCGGTCAATTCCGGTGAGTGTAAGATAAAACTCGGCAATACGGTCTTGCATGATCGGGTCATCGGAAAAGGCCTTTCCCATGGCTTTGGCATTGGCCGGATTTGAATCAATCAGTACCCCGTTCACATCAAAAATACACACCTTGATCTTTTTGAGATCCATGCCCTTAATACCTTCCCTAAAATAAATTTCAATCATAAAGCTTTAGAACTTATCGGTGTTATAACAATTGCCAATTTTAGGTAAGAGCGCCTTAGCCCGGATATTTCATGAAAATTTCGGAAACTTGGCCGCTGATCTTAATTTTTTTTAATAGTAACATAAATCCAACCACTGCGATAGTTGCGTGAAATATTTCCTTGACTTTCTTTATACAAGTCTTACCGTTTTTAAAGACAACGTTGATTAAAAACGGTGTCAGTTTTAAACT
>JAOUGB010000190.1 GCA_029857875.1 Desulfobacteraceae bacterium
CCGGGTTTTTGTAATATTTAACCATGCAATCCTTATTGGCTTTAATGGCCGACATTTTTGCCAAATGCAGATTTGAATAAAGATCACGCGCCGCGCTTTTCAATCGATATTTCGGCAGCCAGCTCAAAAAATTCGGTACGCCCACAGCAGTCAATATAGCCAATAATGCAATAACGATGGTCAGCTGTATCAGTGTGAATCCTGATCTTTTCTGCATTTTTTTATTTCCTGTCATTTGGGGTTTATTCAATTTCCGTGCCAAATCACTTCTTTTTCTAAACGATTTCAAGGCACACCATTCCTACAACACCGGGTGTCAAATATATTTATTTGGATTTATTACTAATTTTTGATATGTTCAGCAGCGGTGCAGTATTTGCAAAATAATCGGAACTGAAATGTTCAGTCGTTATGATACGGAAGGGTTGTCAAAAAATACTATTAAATTTTTTAATAGTGCTATTAAATGAATTGACTATTTATCGCGAATAAACGCCACGGCATTTTGAAACAATCGGATACCGGGTGTAATGACGGGTGCGGTGTTGTCTTTTTTGCGCTTTTTCTTTTCTTTGAAGAGCGGCCAGTTCGGGTGGTTTGTCCAGTGGTTAAATGCCTCGGGATGCGGCATGAGGCCGAAAATTCGGCCGCTTGGATCACAGATCCCGGCGATGTCTTGTATCGACCCGTTGGGGTTGAAAGGGAACTTTTGATCTGCGGGGCTGCCGTCGGGCATAGCATATTGAAGCACCACCTGATTGTCATCCGTCAAACGGCGCATAAAGGTTTCTTTGGCGTAAAATTTGCCCTCACCGTGTCTTACGGGAAGTTCCAGGGTGTCCAGACCTTTGGTGAAAATGCAGGGAGATGTGGGAACAACCTTCAATGTGACCCATTGGTCTCTGAAATTTCCAGAGTCATTAAATGTCAGGGCCACGGACCGCTTTGTGTAGTCATGATCAAATCCCGGTAGAAGTCCCAGGTTGACAAGGGTCTGGAATCCATTACAAATACCGAGAACAAGATTGCCGGCATCGATAAATTCCAGAATTTTATCTCCCAGATTGGTTTTCATTCGAACCGCCTGGATGACCCCTGCTCCGTGGTCGTCCCCCCAGCTGAATCCCCCTCCAAATACCAAAATCTGATAATCAACCAAGTTAACGGTGCCATCGATAAGCGAATTGATATGGAGACGGTGGGCAACGGCACCGGAAAGTTCCAAAGCATATGCCGTCTCATGATCGCAATTCAGACCGTATCCGGTAAGAACGAGGGCCCTAACGCCATTCATTTAATCTCTCCATTACCCGACCAAGCCGAAAAGGTGACTAAAGTGAACTAAAGTTTGAAGTGACTAAAGTTAAGGTATTCTAACTATTATATAACACCATTGTAAATCCCGATTCGGGTAAAGCTTCTAATACCGATTTAAAATGGCAGCGCTGAAAGCGCAATCCTCAACTTTAGCTCACTTTAGGCACTTCAAACTTCAAACTTTTGGACTTTAGCTTATACGTGCTACTTGTACTGATAAAAATACGTCGTCGAAATTACGAATTAGAACACTAAGCAAAAATAAATGCCCGATATACTAATCGAACATCAATGCCCACAGTGCGGGGCGCCGGTTGTTTTGAAAGAAACAGATCGTCTTTTTAGCTGCCAGTTTTGCAGGGTGAATTCATATTTGCTTCAAGACGGTTTTTTCCGTTATATGCTCCCCAATGCTGCTCCTAAAACTAAAGATCTGGTGTTTTTTCCATACTGGCGGGTTAAGGGAATGCTTTTTTCATGCGTTGATTCAGGGATTGAACACAAATTTATAGATGTCAGTCATCAGGCTGTTGAATCCCGTTATTTCCCCAACTCTTTAGGACTTCGCAGCCAGGCTCTTAAGCTCAATTTTGTTACACCGGAGATCAGCGGTTATTTTCTTAAGCCGACCTTTTCTTTTAAAAAAGTGATGGATATTTTTCAGCACCGTTTCAAAAAATCTCTGTCGAGTCCGGTTTTTCAGCAGTCACATGTTGGTGACACGGTAAGTCTTATTTATTCTCCTTTTTATAAAGAAGAAAAATTATACGATGCTGTTTTAAACAAGGCGGTTACGACAATACCGCCAGATGATTTTGAAACAGCATCTCTTCCCGGCGGACGCCCCAACTGGCGCACTCAATTTATTCCAACGCTTTGTCCGGGTTGCGGGTGGGATCTGGAAGGGCGGCGTGATGCTCTGGTTTTGAACTGTAAGAACTGTAACTCCGTCTGGAGACCGACGAAAAACGGATTCAAGCAACTTAAATTTTCGATAATGCAGACAAAAGATGAGAACGTTATCTATCTCCCATTCTGGCGGATAAAGGCGGATGTTAGCGGGATTACACTCAATTCATATGCAGATTTGGTCAGGGTTGCCAATCTACCGAAAGCGATTCAGAGAAACTGGGAGGATAAAGAATTTCGATTTTGGTCTCCGGCTTTTAAAGTCAGACCTCGGGTTTTCATACGACTTGGGCGCAGCATTACGCTTTCACAGCCCATGGAAAAAATGCAGAGAGAGCTGCCGGATGCCCGTATACATCCGGTAACATTACCCATGAAAGATGCCGTTGAAAGCCTTACTATCAATCTGGCAAGTTTTATGAAACCCCAAGAAGACCTGTTCCCATTGTTGAAGGATATAGCAATAAAACCAGAAAGTTATATTTTGGTTTATATACCTTTCGTTGAACAGCATCATGAGTTCATCCAACCGAAACTTTATTTGACCCTTAACAAAAATCAGCTATCGCTTGCCTCGAATCTGTGACTATAAATTTACATCTCGAAAATTCTACATACGATTTTATTTCAACTCAAACTCATAACCTGCTAAAGATAATTTTTGGACTATTTCTTCAACGTGTTCGGGACCTCGTGTTTCAAGCTCAAGATCGACATGTGTAACGTAAATGGGTAAATTTCTTGCATTGCGGTCATGATAGATATGGAGAACATTTGCTTTAAGAGCAGATATTATGATGAGCAGCTGTGACAGAGAACCGGGAGTGTCGGACAGGCGCACCCTAATGCGCATTATTCTTCTATTTTTCAACAAGCCCTGACTCAGGATGCGGCCCAACAAAGAGCTGTCTACATTGCCGCCGCTGATTAACAGAACGACTCTTTTTCTTCGGAAAAGCTTTACCGAACCATTTAACAGGGCTGCAAGAGAAACCGCCCCCGAGCCTTCGGCCAAGATCTTTTTTCGTTCCAGAAGCAACAGAATTGCCGCCGCGATATGGTCTTCTTCCACCAAAACAATATCATCAACAAACTTACGGATCATATCGAAGTTCAGCGTTCCCACCTGCTTGACGCTAATGCCGTCCGCTATGGAATATTCTGAAGAAACCTTTGTGATTTCCCCCCTGTGATACGATTCATAGGCCGATGGGCAGGCGGTGGATTGGACGCCGATGACATTGACGGTTGGTTTAATGGATTTTACGATTGACGCTATACCCGAAATAATCCCTCCGCCGCCGATGGGTATGATGATCATGTCGATTTCTTTGAGATCTTCTAAGAGCTCAAGGGCAATGGTCCCTTGTCCTGTTATGATATCCGGGTCATCGTAAGGATGAATGAAGGTTTTTCCTTCCAGGGCCATTTCTTCAGCTTTTTTTAGAGATTCTCCCAAGCTCTTTCCTTCAATAACCACATCACCGCCATATCCGCGTGTCGCTTCTTGTTTGCTGATGGAAGCCCATTCAGGCATTACGATGGTTGCCGGAATACGAGCCTGTCTGGCAGCCAGAGCCACTCCTTGTGCATGATTTCCCGCAGACGCTGCCACCACTCCGCCAGGACCTATTCTATCCTTATTAGTCAATATATAATATGTTGCGCCCCTGATTTTGAAGGATCCTGTTTTTTGAAGATTTTCCAGTTTTAAATAAATTTCTCCACCGAACATTTGACTCAAAGAAGGTGAGTGGATCAGTGGTGTCCGGATTACTTTTCCCTTCAGCATCTTGGCAGCGTGTTGAACCTTCTCGATGGAGATCATTTAATAATCCTTTCTTGATGAACGTATAAAAAGTGTTTTATAAAAGGTAACACTGGAAGCATTACCGCTTCAGGTATAATTAAATTTTTGCTGAAAGATCGCGCCAAAGGCGGATAAAACTCGTGAATAAGGGCTCGTAATGAAAGAACCTACCCGGGCTATTAATAAAGGTCCCTGCTTTAACAGAGGGTTTCCTCCATAAAGTTAAATCGCTCATGGTTCTTTCAAAACGATCCCTAATCCACTCAGACAGCTTCCAGCAAAAATTTAATTATACCTGAAGCTCCCTTGAAATCGACTTATTTCAAAGGACTATGCTATTACTATAAATGAAAAAATGTTTAAAAAAAAAGCAGGGCATAATCTATTTAAGTTTGTTCACGATCATTTAGGTTTTATTTTATACTGTATAGCTGGATGGATGCAATACATCATTTAAAAGGGTTTTTGCTCATGAACATGCACTTTTGGCTTGAAGAATGGTTCCATCAGGGGGTGGATCTTTTTTACGAAAAAATGCCGCAATCTTTCCCAGATACAAAAAAACTCAAACAGTGTAAAATTATTTCACATCGGGGTGAGCATGACAATAAAATGGTTTATGAAAATACAACCCCTGCATTTGACCGAGTCAATGAAGCCGGTGTGTGGGGGATAGAATTTGATATTCGATGGACCAGAGATTTGCAGCCGGTTGTCTTTCATGACCAGGACCTTCAGAGAGTGTTTAAATCTGATACAAAAATCAATAAGGTAACACTGACCGAGCTAAAAACGCATTGTAAATTGATCCCCACACTTTCCGAAGTCATTCAAAAGTATGGCAAAAAAATGCACCTCATGGTTGAAATAAAGAAAGAAGTATATCCGGACCCGGAGTATCAAAACAATGTGTTGAGAGACCTTTTTCAGCAACTGACACCTCAAGTCGATTTTCATTTCATTGCCTTAAAGCCGGAGATATTCATGTTTATAGACTTTGTTCCTTCATCAACGTTTGTTCCGAGTGCCAGGCTCAATGTGAAACCATTGAGTGATCTGGCGCTGATGAAGAGCTACGGGGGGATCGCAGGGCATTATCTATTGATAAGCGACAGTCTATTGAAAAAACACCATACACAGAATCAGTGTATTGGAACAGGTTATATTCGTTCTAAAAACTGTTTATTCAGAGAACTTAACAGAGGCGTAGAATGGATTTTCTCAAATCATGCCATTAAACTTCAGAGCATATGTAATTCGCTGTTGAAACTCAAATAATTGAGCCCTCGAGGGAGTTTTTCTTCTAAATCATTGAGTATAAGCAGAATGGATGATCTTTTTTTTAAAGCGGGTGCTGTTTGAGTGGCTTAGGGATCGTTAGAAAGAACTGGCGCATACCGAAATCGCATCTTTAAAAGAAATTGCAGATTTTGTG
>JAOUGB010000191.1 GCA_029857875.1 Desulfobacteraceae bacterium
ACCGAAAAACTTGTTGCCGATGCACAAGGTTTTGCAGCAAGCAAAAGTGTTAACATTGCAAACGAAAATGAGGTTGTAAACTTTTTTCAAGAAATTATCGACAAAACCGGACGAATTGATGTTCTGATAAACAATGCCGGTATCACCAAAGACGGGCTTCTGGTCCGCATGAAAGAACAGGACTGGGATGCTGTCTTAAATATTAATTTAAAAGGTGCATTCACTTGCACCAAAATTGCTGCCAAAGTCATGATGCAGCAGCGTTACGGCCGTATTATTAATATGGCGTCGGTTGTGGGAGTCACCGGCAATGCGGGACAGGCGAATTATTCGGCGTCAAAGGCGGGCTTAATCGGGCTCACAAAAACAGCCGCAAAAGAGCTTGCATCCCGAGGTATTACGGTAAATGCAATTGCCCCGGGTTTTATAGAAACAGACATGACGGCGTCGCTTTCGGAAAAGGCAAGGAATGCAATGCTGAGCCAAGTCCCACTGGGGCGCGCAGGGTATCCCGAAGATATTGCTGCAGCGGTTGCTTTTCTGGCTTCTGATAGTGCATCTTACATCACAGGCCAGGTAATTCATGTTAGCGGTGGAATGTATATATGATATTTATTAAAGGAGGTAAGCTGAATGTCAATTGAAGATAAAGTAAAGAAGATAATTGCGGAAAAGCTAAGTGTTGATCTTGAAGAGATTGTACCGGAAGCATCTTTTGTGGATGATTTAGGTGCAGATTCACTCGACCTTGTAGAGTTGATCATGTCCATGGAAGAAGAGTTCGATATTGATATTCCTGATGAAGAAGCGGAAAAACTGATAACGGTTAAAGACGCCTTCGATTACATTGCCAAGCACTAATATTGTCATTTAAGATGAGACCTTTATAAAACCGGTATCAATCTGTCGGTTGTTTAGGAGGCCTATTGAGTAGACGGGTGGTTATCACGGGTCTTGGGTTAGTAACGCCCTTGGGTATTGGTGTGGATGAGACATGGACGGCCCTGTGTAAAGGTCAATCGGGGATATCAGAGATCACTCGATTCGATGCTTCTGGCTTTGACACAAGGATTGCCGGAGAGGTAAAGAATTTTCTTTCAAAGGATTTTCTTTCTAAAAAAGAGGCCAAACGTACCCAGCTATTCATCGCCTATGCTGTTGCAGCATCCCGTATGGCCCTGGAAGATTCCGGGTTAACCATAGACAAAACCAATGAAAACAGAGTCGGTGTTCTTACAGGATGCGGTCTAGGCGGGCTGCATTTGCTGGAACAAACCACTGTCGTCCTGCAAGAGAAAGGTCCCCAACGGGTAACACCGTTTTTTATTCCGATGATTATCGGCAATATGGCGCCCGGGATGATTTCAATTTATCTGGGTGCCAAGGGACCCAATTCTTCCATTGCCACAGCATGCGCTTCGGGAACCCACGCCGTTGGCGATGCGTTCAGAATCATCAAAAGAGGTGAGGCGGATGCCATGATCACCGGCGGAGTGGAGTCTGTAATCACGCCCACATGCATTGCGGGTTTCAATGCCATGAAAGCGCTGTCCACTCGGAACGACGCCCCTGAAAGGGCGTCCCGGCCATTTGATCGCGACCGGGACGGTTTTGTTATCGGTGAAGGATGCGGAATTCTGGTTTTGGAAACACTCGATTCCGCGTTGGAAAGAGGCGCCCGTATTTATGCGGAAATATGCGGGTATGGCATGAGCGGAGACGGATTTCATATGGCTGCGCCGGCGCCCGAAGGAGAAGGCGCAGCCCGGTGTATGGCCGCCGCCCTTTCGGATGCACAAATGACCGGTGACGAAATCGATTACATCAACGCCCACGGGACATCAACGCAGCTTAATGATGTCTACGAAACCAAAGCCATCAAGTCCGTATTTAAGGAAAAAGCATCGTCCATAGCCATAAGCTCCACCAAATCCATGACAGGCCACCTATTGGGCGGTGCCGGGGGAATCGAAACGGTGTTCACAGCACTGACAATTTCTGATGGAATCATTCCACCGACAATCAATCTTGATCATCCGGATGAAGAATGCGACCTTGATTATGTACCGAATAAAGCACGAAAGATGGATGTGAAAAGCGCGATGACCAATTCCTTTGGATTCGGCGGTACAAACGCAACACTGATTCTTAAAAAGTATCTGAATTGATATCGGCCAAAGAGTGAATGTCATTAATTGGCTGGGTGTTGCCGTTAAGACTTGATATATCATTATAAAATATGTATAGAACCTATCAGATTTGGAATACTTAAAATCATAAATTCTTTATGAAAAGGATTATGAAAGAATTATAACTAAAAAGTAACCAGTTATGGACTTTGCAGCAAGGATTACGGGAACTGGATCAGCCTTCCCCAAAAAACGAGTCACTAACGACAGTATCGTTCAAAAACTTTCAAAATTAGGTATTACAACCAGCGACGAATGGATACGCGAGAGAACCGGAATTTGTGAGCGCCGGATTTCAGATGTTGAAAAACCTGAGGAACATAACTCTTCCCTCGGTTTTTCAGCAGCACAAAAAGCCCTGGAGATGGCGGGAAAATCACCGCAAAGCATCGATCAGATTATTTATGCCACCTGCTCTCCTGACACGCCACTTCCATCCACCGCCTGCTGGCTTCAGCATAAGATAGGTGCCGATCATGCTTGGGCCATGGATATTAATGCAGCCTGTTCGGGATTTATTTATGGACTGGTGACGGCTGAAAAGTTCATTCAGTCCGGACAGGTCAAAATAGCATTGGTTGTGGGTGGCGAAGTTCTGAACCCTATTCTCAACTGGGAGGATCGTAATTCCTGTATTTTATTTGGAGACGGTGCCGGTGCGGCCGTTGTCGAACAGGTTCCTTCAGATTCCAGCCGTCGAATTCTTCGCAGCCATCTGCGCTCAGATGGGAATCTATGGGATCTTCTTTGTGTTCCTGCCGGCGGCTCGAATATGGAGGTAACCCCTGAAAGATACGCTCAAAAACTTCACAAATTAACGATGAAAGGTAAAGAAATTTTCAAGGTTGCTGTAAAAACAATGGCCGATTTTGCCCTTATTACCTTGAAAAAGAATCAGATGACCACTGATGATCTCGATTGGTTTGTTCCGCACCAGGCCAACCTTCGAATTATAGAAGCAGTGGCCAAACGTCTCAAATTTCCCATGGAAAAAGTTCTTGTGAACGTTGATCGTTATGGCAATACATCAGCTGCAACGATTCCCACAATGTTGGACGAAGCCAATAGAGACGGGCGAATTAAAAGTGGACAGACGGTTCTGTTGGATGCCTTTGGCGCAGGACTGACTTACGGCTCTATCCTTGTTCGCTGGTAAAGAAAAGTATATTTACCTATAATTATTGTTTTTTAGCCCTATCACTATTTGAAACGCTCAATTTATGACTTAATAAAAACATTATTCATATGACAGATACTATTCACAGTTTTCATATTCCTGTTATGGGTACCGGACATTCCGTGGACACCCCTATCCGCGTTGCTCCTTTCGGAATTTCATCCGTTATATCGCTGGTTGATGACTTGCTTCTCGAAAAAATCCGCGAATATTACACTGAAAAGTATGGCCTCCCTTATCACAAGATAGCAAAAGATGATGAAGACGGCCGGGCAAAACGCATTTCAGCTTACCTTAATGTCGTCCATGATATTGTTCAAAAAAAGATGGGAGAAATAAAACAGCAGCCTTTTTTTGAAAACAACAACAAGCAAAAATATTTTGAGCTGTTGCCTGAAGACTCGATGCTGAAACAAAAATATAACAAATTGCTTAAAATGAAAGCCGGCGACGAAAGAAATGACCTTGAAAAAGATCTAACACTTAATATGAAACCCGGCTCTATCGATGTCAATATCATGGTCAATGTGGATCGGATTCGTTTTAATAAAAACGGCGATCCCCTTGGTGAAGAATTTACCGATGCCAAAGCAGGGCTTCGAGGCTATTCCAACAGCTGCCTTCAGTCTTCAATTGTATTTTCGGCAGGCATTAATCGAGGCTTATATAGTTATATAAGTAAATTCCGTGACTTTTACAGAGACAAAATGGGGCGGATCAAGAAGCGGATTATTCTAAAAGTGAGTGATTTCAGGTCTGCTTTAATTCAGGGTAAATTTTTGGCCAAAAAAGGACTTGAGGTCTATGAGTTTCGCATCGAATCCGGTTTGAATTGCGGCGGCCATGCCTTTGCCTCCAATGGTATTTTGCTTCCAAAACTTCTTAAAGAATTCAGGGAAAAACGAAAAAGTCTGGTTGCGGAATTTAGACCGCTCATACAAAAGTACTATAAAAAAATGGGATGGGAATATCCTGAATCGGCGATAAACATTCATCCGCTTATCACGGTGCAAGGCGGTATCGGCAACCATGGCGAAGTATGCAGACTCAGAAAAGATTTTGGTATGGATCTAACAGGATGGGCCAGTCCTTTTCTGCTGGTTCCCGAAGTTACATGCGTGGATGATTCCACACGTGAGCTTTTACGACAAGCCCAGGCGGAAGACCTTTATCTGAGTGACGTTTCTCCCTTAAACATCCCTTTTAACAATGTATACGGAACAGGATCAGAATTATGGACCAAAAAGAGGGTGATGGAAGGCCGGCCCGGCTCACCGTGCCGAAAAAAAATCCTAGTATCCAACACCGAATTTACCGAAAAACCGATCTGTTTGGCATCACGAAAATATCAAGCGGCAAAACTTAAAAAAATTGAAAATATGGAAATCTCAACGGATGAAAAGGAAAGACTTCGAGAAAAAATTGTGGTAAAAAACTGTATCTGCGACCATTTAGGGAACGGAGCACTCATTGCCCTGGGAATCGCCGATGAACAAAATGCACCCCAGTCAATATGCCCTGGACCCAATATTGAATGGTTCAACAAATTTTACACGCTTAAAGAGATGGTAGACCATATTTATGGAAGAGGACCATCTTTGGTTTCATCAAAACGTCCCCATATGTTTGCCAAAGAAATTGAAATGTACATGGATGATTTTGAAAAGAAGGTATTGAGTTCCTCTCAAACAAAAAAAGAAATCATTACAATGCTTGAATATAAAAAGAATCTTGAAGAAGGGCTGGACTTTTGTCTTGAAATCGCGAAGAAGCCCCCTTATCCCGGAGAAAATTTAAAATCTATCTCAATCTGTGTGAAAGAACAAAGAAGTCGTTTAAACCGCCTTAATTCTCGATTTGAAGAAAGTATTCGTTTGGTTTCTTGAAATCCAGTCAGTTTTGAACAATCTGAATTGAAAAGGACAAATGACGACAAATCACTTCTGGCATCTTCTCAAAACCGAATTCTTTTATCAAAGCTCGCCAAAACGTCGTTTTTTTGTGGAGAGATTTCGCAGTTGGGCGACGCTGATCTATTATACACAGCTTTTTAATATCATTATGTCAGAAAGTCTAACTGCGCGAAAGA
>JAOUGB010000192.1 GCA_029857875.1 Desulfobacteraceae bacterium
CAAAGGGATCTAACAACTATATGATTTCCAAATGTATCCTGTTCCATCACCTGGCAGGAGACGGCATTGGATTGAAACGTGGACGTTATCAGACGGCCCATCTGATCCACACCCTGTTTATTGAAGGTTCCGCTTTGAATCCGAACCATCTTTTCTAGAAGGGCGAGCATATCCCGATGGTGTGCTTTTAAAAATGAAGTTATGCGGTTATGGATCGGCATCAATTTTTGGCAAAGGAAAAATTTTTATTGGCGTATTCGTCGGGATCGGCATCCGGATATCTGACTTTTTCACCGCTCCACGGCTTTTTCATGACAATATCAGATCCCTCATGACCCACAACATTACTTCTGTGCAGAGGAATTTTACCGCCGGCAGTGGCGATATATCGAGGAATAGCATCACCCGAGATATTGCCGTACATGCTTTCCACGATATCTCTTCCCTTTTCTATAGGAACTCTGAAGTGGGCAAACTGGGGATTTCGATAGCTGCAGTTAAAAATATAGTATGGCCGGACATAACTTTCCTGGATGGTCTCACACAGTTTCCACATTTTCACCTTGGTATCGTTGATCCCTTTTAAAAGAACGGCCTGGTTCAACACAGCACTGACGCTTTTAGAGATGCGTTTGAAGGCGTTTTTAGAAATCGGTGTAATTTCCTGGGCTGTGTTAATCTGTGTGACTACCCTCACCGGCTTTTTGTCATTGCTCTCTTCGAGGATTTCAAGAAGTTCGGTATCGACTCGCCATGGGGTTGTGACCGGAATTCTGGTGCCGAGGCGTTTCATCCTTATATGATCGATGTCGTCCAGTGCCTTTAAAATTTGTTTGATCATTCGATTTGGGAGAACAAATGCATCTCCGCCGGTGATGAGGACATCTCGAATGTGTGTGTTATTGCGGATATAGTTCAAAGCTTCTTCGTAGGCGTTATCGGAATAAATGCGATCTTTTTTTCCGATATGGGCGATTCTCAGGCAGTGGGTGCAATACATGGCACACATGTTGGTGGCCTTGATGGTGAGAACCCTCGGATAAAACTGATCGATCAGCCGGGCCGGTGAATGGTCTGCCGCCACCGGCGGAATTTCGACGCCGATGTTATCGACCATTTCACCGGTGGGGACCGATTGCAAAAGGACCGGATCATTCGTTCGATGGGGCTGAATCAGGCTGGCATAGTAAGGGGTCAGGCGCATGCGATAATTCTTGGTCACCCGGCTCAGTTCTTCTATAATTAGAGATGGAAGATCGATTATGTTTGAAAGCTTTTCCACAGAGTCGATGCAATGTTTTAACTGTCCGGAATAGGAGTTCCATTCGTCGTCATCTATATTCAGAATCGATTTTATACGACGGGCATTTTCCTGGATGCGGTCCCACAATTCGATGCCGCTTGGCGCTTCTGTATCCTTGTTTTTCAAATAATCGGTAACCCTCTCATTTGCCTGTTCGACAATGGGCAGGGCCCGGTTCACCCGGCCACCCACGGTCACCCCATGCTCATCCAACTTTTGATGTTTTTCAGCAAGCAAGACAAGAGTCTCTTTTGAAATGCCAAAAGCATCCGGCGAAATATTCAGTTCTTTTTTTATCTTTTTGAGGCGAGAAAAAAGATCAATAACAGGACCAGTCCGCTCAGCGTCTTTGGTGGACGTAAAAAGCGCGTCTATTTCTAAGGCCAGTTTTTCAGGAACTTTCGAAGTTTCTGAAATCTTTTGATCGGCCGGGCCGAAAAGATCTTCGAAAAGTTCCCGGGTAAATTGGTCCATACTTTCTTCTGCTGAGTTCGTGTTATTCATTTGAATCCTCCGAATCCAGTTTTTTGATGATGGTAAGGTCAATGGTTTTTCGACCCTGGTTTAGCCCTTGCTGAACATCGGCAGGATTGTGTCCCAGAGCAACGATTCGGGCGATAAAGGCGCCTTCTGCTACAACAAAGTCGCATCCGGCGTGTTCCAGAATAAGGAAATCTTTCTTTAATTTTCCTTCTGCGACCTTCTTGAACGCTTCGCGTTCCTGGGCGCTCTGTGGAATGTAGGCACCGGTTTGAACAGAATCGTGAATTTTGTAATTGTAAGTGCCCCAGTGCAAGTTTTTGGGGTTTGATTTCATCTCCATGGTATTTGGCGGAAACACCCCTTTGTTTACGGCGTAAAATTCGAGTTCCGGAAGCATGGGCGATCCCGGAGGAAGCGACTGTTCAAGGGTGCAGCAAAATTCCAATGTGGTTCCCTGTTTTCGGGCGTTGATTTCAAGAAAATAAATATCATCGTTGTCATCTACCAGAAAATCACATCCGAAAATACCTCTGTATCCCTCCCTTACAAGCCATTGACCAACCACCCTGGTATATTCTTTAAGTTTTTCAATAATTTTTTTATTCAACACCGATGGGAAATCAGAACCGGTGAACCGGTTCCCTTGTTCGATGCGCTGATCAGCAACTCCGGCAATATAAATATCCTCTTCACCGACAACAACGGCCAGCACTGTTGGATCATACTCGTGGGGAATGAATCGGCTGATTAGGTAGGGCTCGTCCAGTGCGTTGAACTTATCTTTTATATCATCAATACTATGGGCAATAATACTGTTCACACCGGCTGCACTGTATTCCCGGCACACAAAAAGTCCATCCCGCCATGATTTACTAAGTTCTTGGGCTGTTTGGATGAGCGAATCGAATCCATGGCAAATACGAAAATCTACAACAGGGAGTATATCTTTCAAATGTTGATATTGGTAGATTTTGCTGTTGATTCGTTTGGAAACATGTTTATCCGGTCCAATAATGGATACTCCTGGAATTTCATCCAGGGTCATCTCCGGTAAGCTTTCGTACATATATATATAGACGTTTTCTTGCTGATTCAAAAGCCTTTTGACCAAGGCACGGATCTGACGGTTTTTTGAAACACTTGCAGAAAATTCATCCGCGGAAACTCTGCAACAGACATAGGCGCCGTATTTACAGGCATAATCAGTACTCTTCGGATTGATGACAATGAGGTTGTCGTAGTTATACTGTTCAAATGCATCCGGAACTATGGCGATAAAATCGAATTTACGATTGAAAATCCGGGATAGAGCTTCTTTTAAAAAGGTGTTCAGGCTGTAATTTTTAAGCTCTCCGATGTATAAAAAATACTCTGTGTCTTCTTCCAGCTTAAAATTGGAAAAATATATGTCAGGCATTGTGGATACTCCGGTTCATTTTCCAGAGTGGTATTAAAAACCTAATGATTCATCAAAAGTTCGCTCGCAGTAACAACAGAAATTATAATTTGCAACCTATTTTTATTTAAATTATAAAAAAATGAGGGCGTCAAATAAAAACTTTTTTTATAGAAAACCATAAATGAAAATGGAAAAAATGCTGGTCAGTGCCTGTCTGGTGGGAGAACGTGTGCGTTATAATGGTGTTGTTAAAAACTTTGAAAGTCATGTTTTGGAGTACTGGAATCGGCGAGGATGGGTTGTCGCCATTTGTCCTGAAGTTGCCGGCGGACTTCCTGTGCCCAGGCCCAGTTCGGAGATCTCCGGAAGTGATGGATATCAGGCCTTGAACGGCAATAAGAAGGTCATAAATATCAAAGGTCAGGATGTTACAAAATATTTTTTAGATGGTGCCCAAAAAGCACTTGAACTTGCCAGTTTATTGGGAATCAGGCTTGCTATTCTTAAAGAAGGGAGTCCGTCATGCGGGAGCAATTATATTTATGACGGAAGTTTTTCCGGGATAAAAAAACCGGGAAAAGGGATTACTGCAGCCCTTTTGGAAGAGAACGGTATTCGTGTCTTCAGCGAACGGGAAATCCTCGAAGCAGAGAACTATTTAAAAACACATATAATTTGAGGGGCGTATTCAAAAGAGTTGTTTGCCTTAAAAGGATTCAAGGAGTCGAGGGGTCAAGGGTTCAAGTGAAATGCAAGAAGACGACCTAACAAGATGGATGATCCTTTTTGATAACTTTTAAAGTTATTGAAACCAATTAACGTTAAAAGAGCCTCAGGTATGATTAAATTTTTGCTGGAAGCTGTTTGAGTGGATTAGGGATCGTTGTGAAAAAACCCTCCTCGATTCGAGGTTATGCGAAAATATTGTCTTAAACCGATAACCCTTATCAAAAAAACAAGACCGGTTTTTTCATTACGAGCCCTTATCCATGAGTTCTTTCAGAACAAATTTAATCATACCTGAGGCGAGTCCTTGTGGAGCAAAGCGGGGATAACTTGAGGCGATTATGGCGCATCACACCGTAAAATCCGGTTATGTGGAGCTTGTGGATCGGTTGAACCGGTTTCCCCAGGGGGCGCCCCCTTCAGAACTTTTATACAAAATTCTGGAGATGCTCTATAGTGAAAAAGAAGCGAAACTGGTGTCGTTGCTCCCCATAAGGCCCTTTACCGCCGAAAAAGCCGGCCGGGTGTGGGGGAAGGATCCGAGCACCAGCCAAAAAATTTTGGACGAACTATGCAGCCGGGCAATTTTGATGGATATGGAAGAAAACGGTCGCAGGGTATACTGTCTTCCACCACCTATGGCCGGATTTTTTGAATTTTCCCTGATGCGGATCAGGAACGACATTGACCAGAAGGTACTGAGCGAGCTATTTTATCAGTATCTCAATGTTGAACAAGATTTTATCAAGGACTTGTTTCTAAAAGGAGAAACCAAACTGGGACGCGTTTTTGTCCATGAGCCTGTCCTTTCAAAAAAGAATGAATTGCACGTGCTCGATTATGAGCGGGCCACCAAGGTGATTCAAACCGCTTCGTCCATCGGTATCAGCATCTGTTACTGCCGCCATAAAATGTCGCATGTGGGGCGGGACTGTGATGCACCCAAGGAGATCTGCATGACTTTCAATATGACGGCAGCGTCTCTGATCAAGCACGGTTTTGCCAAAAAAGTCGAGGCGCCGGAATGTCTGGAACTGTTAAGTAAAGCCTATGAACACAATCTGGTCCAGTTCGGAGACAATGTCCGGGAAGGTGTCAATTTTATCTGCAACTGTTGTGGTTGCTGCTGTGAGGCGATGCTTGCCGCCCGTAAATTTGCCATTTTTCATCCGGTTCATACCACCAATTTTATTCCGCACATTCAGGAGGCCGCCTGCACGGGATGCCGAAAGTGTGTGACCGTGTGTCCGGTAGAGGCCATGATGTTGGTTTCTGCCGGCGATCCACACCACCCCAAAAAGAAAAAGGCCAGCCTGAATGCAGATATCTGCCTGGGATGCGGTGTTTGTGCAAGGGTCTGTCCGGAAGACTGCATTTCACTGCGATCAAGGAAAAAACGGGTGGTTACGCCTTTAAACACGGCCCACAGGGTCGTGTTAATGGCCATTGAACAGGGCAAGCTTCAACATTTAATTTTTGACAATCAGATATCAAAAAGCCACCGGGCCATGGCCACTGTTTTAGGCGTCATCC
>JAOUGB010000193.1 GCA_029857875.1 Desulfobacteraceae bacterium
CATTGCCTGATATAATGCCAATTGTTGTCATACCAGTAAAAGCAGGAATCAACACCTGCGTTACCCAGAGACGCTGCCGCCTTTCGGGCTTGAGATTCATCCGGCAGGAAGAAAGAGAGAAATGTCGCAGAATCTCCTTTCGGATCGGGGATATTTCTAAAACTGATTTCAGGAAACTGGGCCAAGGCATCTTTGATGGCTTTTTTATGCAACCTCTGTTTTTCCAGGATGAAATCGAGCTTTTTAAGCTGAGCCAATCCAACTGCTGCATTCAGCTCACTGATACGGTAATTTGTTCCCAAAATGGGATGGCCTTCGAGACCTCGGTCATTGCCGATGTGGTCATGTCCGTGATCAGCATACGCATCTGCAAGAGTATAAAGTTCTTTATCATCGGTGACAACAGCACCGCCCTCACCGCATGTAATCGTTTTGACAGGATCGAATGAAAAACAACCCATTTGGCCAAATGTACCCAGCGATTTTCCGTTAAACGTAGCGCCCAGAGACTGGCAGGCGTCTTCTATCAATACAAGCCCCTTTTGATTGCAAAAACTTCGTATTTCTTCAATATGTGCCATGGCTCCGCACATATGGACCGGCATTACAGCCCTTGTCCGAGAGGTGATAACGGTTTCAATGGATTCGGGGTCCAGGCAAAGTGTTTCATCAATCTCAGAAAAAACAGGGACTGCACCGGCGTCTAAAATCGCTTCAATGGTTGCGACAAACGTAAACGGTGGTATAACGACTTCGTCTCCTGCACCGATTCCGCATGCTGTTAAAGCAATACAAAGCGCTGAGGTACCACTGGAACTGAGATGGCAATACCCGGCACCGATTCGTTTTGCCAGTTCAGATTCAAATGTTTTTGCCTTCCAGTGCCCTTTTCGGACGCCGTCAAAACCATATCGGAACAACACACCCGTATCAAGGACATCTTGAACTTCTTTGCGTTCTTCGTCGCCAAATATTTCAAAGCCCGGCATGATGAATCTCCCTGTTGAATTGTCGATTAAAAAATATAACTCACCCTGCTTTTTTTTTCGCAAGGTTTTGGTTTTTGGCAAAAGCATCCTCGAAGTACTTTTTCATCGCAATACGTGCGTAATAAGTTGCGCGAAGCCCGATGTATTTCTCGTGGGCCACAATAACGGACAAGGCGATTTTCTTCTCCCCCTCCTTTTCTTCCGCAAAACCCACAAACCAGTCGTACCGTGCATCGTGGGTTTTATTGTCAATGGAGCCGGTTTTACCGCCGATATTAAGCCTTGAAAGGATTTTATCTTTCCGGAACCGTCGGAAAGCTTTTCTGCCCGTACCGCTTTTTATGGTATTTGCCATCAGACGATTCAGCGTCTGGGAAGCATTCGGAGCCATCGCCTGGCTCATCGGAACCAATTTGCCGTTGTAAATGATGCGTCCCTTTTCATTCACAATCCGATCAACGATGGTGGGTTCCAACAGTTGCCCCTGATTGATGATTGCCGAGGCCATCATTGCCCCGTGAATGGGAGACATTTTTGTTTTATTGTTAAATCCACTGGCGATCTCGGCCCACTGATAGGGCTCATCAGATAAAGCGACACAACTGGGATCAATCATAATTTCAAAATCAATGTTTTTGTTGAAACCAAATGCTTTCGCATATTCTTCAAGCGTGTCTTTGCCAAGGTAAAGAGAGCCGATTTTCCCAAACACCGGATTCACCGACTGGGCAAAGGCGTCCTTAAATGTGATCCGATTGGTGTACCGGCTTTTTCGCTCTTTGAGCTGAGACTTATATAAAGTGTGTTTCATGCCGTTGTAAGTAAATATATGGTTTGAACTAAAACCATATTTTTCAATCGCCGCAGATGCGGTAACAATCTTAAAGATGCTCGCTGCCGGGAACCTGTTATCAAGACACGGGTTATTGGACGGATCGGTTTTATTAAAACTCACCATGGATAAAATCTTTCCGGTAGCCGGATCCATGGCCACAATTCCAATGTATCGAGCGGTAGAGGTGTTAAGCTTTGATAGAAGATAATTCTGCAGTCCAATGTTAAGACTGGTCTCCACCCTAAATTTATGATCGTTTGAAATGAAATCGAAACTTTTGTCCTTTAGATTGACAAAGGACGCATGATTCAAAAGAGTCTGAACGGTCTTTTTGTCGACTGAACGACCAGGATTGAATGGTGGAAAATAATCTGTTGCCAAACGAGGAATTGATTTTTCGCCAAGACCGCTGGTTATCCTGTAGGCTACTATAAATAAAAGGAAAGCCAAAACAAAACATTTAAGAATACCTTTAAAAAACCTCTTTTTTGCTGCAGACCATTTTAGGCCGTCTTGATATTCCCGCCAGTTCGGCCTTTCAAGAGTCGCCGTATCTGTCTTAAGTCTTCGGGGCATCATATTTACTTATAATTATAGCTTTTTTATAACCCTGTCATTATTTGAAACGCTCAGTTTGGGCTTTAGTTAAGAGACGTGCCTGGTTTCACTTTTTTGTCTAAAGTTGCGACTGCACAGCTATCTTTTTCAACAGCAGCCAATAACATGCCATTAGAGAGTATCCCCATCAACTTGGCTGGTTTCAAATTCGCAACGACAACAACCTGCTTCCCCTCCAGATCCTCCGGAGAATAGGTCTCCGATATACCGGCCACAATGGTCCGTATTTCCCCAATATCAACTTCAAGCTTTAACAATTTTTTTGCCCGAGGGAGCGCCTCGGCATGAATGACGGTGGCGACCCTGAGATCTATTTTATTAAATTCTTCGAGAGTTATCTCGGGTTTAATGTCAAGCGCCATATCTTTTGTATCCTTCCTCCCGGGTGATGTCATAGGCTCTTTTTCAAGATCGATCCTTGGGAAAAGCGTAATTGATTTCGGAACCCTCGTTCCGGGTATCAGGGTTTTCCACTTTTTAAGGATATCAAGACTAAAAGACTGCTTCTTCGGACCGATACCGAGATGTTTTTGCATGTTTTTTGCAGTTTCCGGCATTATTGGATAGATTAGGCCGGATATGATTCTAAGTGATTCAAGTAGGTTATAAATGACGACTTCAAGCTGTTTACGGCTGGATTTTTTCTTTGCAAGCACCCAAGGGGTCGTAAGGTCAATATATTTGTTCATATGGTTGATAAATTCCCAAATTGCCATGATCGCTTTGTTAAAGGCGAATCCCTTCATATGTTCTTCGAATTTGGCAATGGTTTCTAATGCCTCTGATTCCAAACCGAGATCTAATTCACTTTCCACATCAATATCAATTTCAGGAACGACTCGGGAAAAATATTTGTGGACCATTGCAAGAACTCTACTGAATAGATTCCCAAGATCATTCGCAAGATCAGAATTAATTCGTTGTATCAGTGCTTCTTCGCTGAAATTGGAATCGAGCCCGAAGGTCATATCTCGCATCAGAAAAAATCGAAACGCATCGAGACCGTAAACATTTTTAAGTTGAAGCGGCTCTACTACATTCCCGATGCTTTTGGACATTTTGCTTTGATCGACATTCCAGTACCCATGGACATGCAAATGCTTGTATACGGGAATTCCTGCCGCCTTGAGCATGATCGGCCAGTAAATGCCGTGGGGTTTTAATATGTCCTTGGCGATAATGTGCTGGGCATGCGGCCAAAAAGTTTTAAACCGGTCTCCATCCGGATACCCCAGGGCTGAAACGTAGTTTAAAAGCGCGTCAAACCAAACATAGGTAACATATTCTTTATCAAAGGGCAGTGTAATCCCCCACTTAAGACGCGTTTTAGGTCTGGATATGCAGAGGTCTTCAAGCGGCTCTTTGAGAAAGGATAGAACTTCATTTCTATATTGTTCCGGGCTTATGAAATCAGGATTGTCATGAATATGATCAATCAGCCAGTCTTGATAACGACTCATCTTGAAAAAGTAGTTGGATTCTTTTATGAGTTCAGGCGTTGTTTCGTGATCAGGGCACTTGCCGTCAACCAACTCTCGATCTGAATAAAAGCGCTCACACCCAAAGCAATAAAGCCCCTGGTATTCACTGAAATAGATATCCCCCGAATCATAGATCTGTTGCATGATCTGTTTTACCAACACCATATGGGATGGATCCGTCGTACGGATGAAATAACTGTATTTGATATTAAGTTCAGGCCAAAGATCTCTGAAAAGCCCGCTTATTTTGTCAACGTAGGTCCTGGGACTTAAATTCTCTTTCTTGGCAGCTCGAACGACCTTATCGCCATGTTCATCTGTACCTGTTAGAAAAAAACTCTCTGCCTGGAGCATGGAATGAAATCTACAGGCAACATCGGCCACAATCGTTGTATAAGCGTGCCCGAGATGGGGCCTGGCATTCACATAATATATCGGCGTGGTTATATAAAAAGGGTTAACCATTTTTTTCTCCCAGATATATGTTCGTGATTTTATCTCTTTAATTTTCTCTGTTTACTCAACCTCAATTGAGGTCAAGTTTCGCATTCTAATTTTTCAGAAACGGCGGTGAACCGTATCCAAGCCGGGAAATTTTTTTGAGGTAAAATCATATGGATACTTTAAAAATTTATTTCGGTCTGCTGCTTCAAAGGCTTTTTAGCAATGTGTATTTATCTATAATAAATAATTAATTTTTTATATTCCTGTCACTATTTGAAACGCTCAGTTTATATTATGATCTCATCGACCCCGGCCTCTATTTCCTCACCATCTTCTAAACGAATCGCAATGCGATTGTATATCGCATTATGTCGTATCACTTTGCCTTTGCCATTTTTAGTTTTAACCGCTTCCCCGACTTTGGGAAATTTCTCCTTTATTTTTTTGTACATTTCATGCTCAAAAGTTAGACAACACATGAGTCTACCACACTGCCCGGAAATTTTAGTGGGATTTAATGACAGCCCTTGTTCTTTTGCCATTCTTATGGAAACCGGCCCGAATTTCTCGATAAATGCAGAGCAGCATATTTCACGCCCGCATCTTCCTATACCACCACACATTTTTGCCTGATTACGTATGCCAACCTGTCGCATCTCTACCCTGACACCGAACTTTTTAACCAGCATTTTTACGAGTTGACGGAAATCAACACGGCCTTCAGATGTGAAAAAAAATGTCAATTTACTTGCATCAAAGGAGCACTCAACGTTAAAAAGGTTCATTTTAAGCTCAAGTTCCCGAATGCAGCTCAGACAGTAGGCATGGGCCTGTTTTTCTGTCTCAGTATTTTTCTCTCTTTGGTAAAAGTCTTCTTGGCTTGCCAGACGAAACACTTTTTTAAGAGGCTTTCCCAATTGGTTCGCCGCAGATTGGTCGTATGGCACCGGAGGAACCACCACCATCCCTAATCCGAGCCCTTGCTCGGTTTCAACGATCACATGGTCTCCTCTATTAAGGACAAATGCACCGCTATCAAAATCATAAACCTTTCCGGCAGGGTTA
>JAOUGB010000194.1 GCA_029857875.1 Desulfobacteraceae bacterium
TGCTGAATATCGCATTCAGTTTTACCACCGCTTTTACCTTCATGCTGATCGTATGGGGTTTGAACGGCTATTTCCAATCCATGGGTTGGGCGCCTCAGGTAAAGACCATGGCCAACTGGTTTACCGTTAAACAGCGGGGCAAATGGATGGGGCTCATGGGGTCCTGCTACCAGATTGGGAACGCCTATTCCTGGTTGCTGGCTGCTTTCTTAGCGGCAAAATATGGCTGGCGCACCATTTTTTGGTTACCCGCCGCCATTTTCTTGGTGTTTTCCATTCACTTTGTTCTCCGTCTTCGGAATGCGCCCGAGGAGGTCGGCCTTCCGCCCATTGAACATCTGAGAAAGATAATGGAGCCGGGTGAGGCCGCAGTTAAGCGCGCTGCCGCGCCGGGCGTCGCCAAAGATGAACACATGGGATTTGCCTATACCATCAAGATATGCGTCACCAATCCCCGTATTTGGGCGGTGGCCATCGCGTTCTTTTGCCTGGATATCATTCGCTATGGATTCTTCTACTGGGCGCCGGTGTTCTTGATCGAGGCCCAGGGTGCGGCCATAACCTCAGCAGGACTCAAGGTGGCTGTTCTGCCGTTGGCCGGATCCGCCGGCGCCATTGTTACCGGCTGGGCTACAGGAAAATTTTTCCAGAATCGCCGCGCTCCGGTCATCGCTATCTGTCTTTTCACCCTGGCCATCTTCTCCTATCTCTTCTACGCTGCACCTCCGGGTGCCTGGATCTGGGGCCTGATCTGTCTGGCCGTGATCGGTTTCTGCACCTATGGCCCCCATGTACTGATGGTCGGACATGCGGCTCAGGATTTTGCAGGCAGAAAGGCTGCCGCTTCGGCCGCAGGGTTCATTGACGGATTCGGCTATATTGGTGCCGCCATGACCGGGGTTTTCACCGGTTGGCTGGTGGATAATTATGGCTGGTATGCTGGATTTTATTACTGGATCATCGCGGCGCTGGTGGCTGGATGCATTATGCTGGCGCTCTGGAGAGTACCCGTGGAGGAGGTTGAGTACGAATAGAGACGAACGCTACTTTGTTTGACCTGTGTCTGCAGGTGAAGGGCGGAATTGAAATTCGTGTGGGCAAGCTATGGGTTAGCTGCTCGCAGCTTCAGTTCGATTCCGTCCTTTTGCCGTGTTGCCTTTGGGATTGCAGACCTGATATTTCATGAACATTATCGTACGTTTGATTTAAAAATCCCATAACCCGGTACATGCGGTGAAACGGTGAAAGTTATTTTCAAACCCCTTAAGCAGGAAGCGGAGGTAGAGCCCGGTACTTCTCTGTTAAACGCTGCGCAGAAAGCCGGTGTGAGCATAGCGTCCGAGTGCGGCGGCATGGGGCGATGCGGTAAATGCAAGCTGGTCGTTCAAAAGGGGGTTTCGTCGCTTTCCCCCCGGGAACGGGAGTATCTCACACCGGATGAGATTCGACAAAAAATTCGTCTGGCATGTCGGGCTGCTGTTAAGGCACCGGCAGTCGTTTCGCTGTTGGCGCTGCCTTCCGGAAAGGAACACATTCTAGAAGAGGGGGTTCATCGCTCCGTTTCATTTCGGCCGTTTATTAAAAAATATTTTCTCGATATTCGTCCAACTGATTTAAAAAAGGAGAAACCTCTGGATAAGATTGTCGAGGATTTTCTCCTTCAACAAGGCATAAAAAACCCAGTGATGGCGTTTTCCTGTCTGAAAGCCTTACCGTCTTTAATTGGCAAAGATTCCAAAGGAGTCACTGCGTTAGTAAAGGATCTCGAGGTGCTGGGATTTGAGGCTGGAGATACCTCCCGGCAAATTTTCGGTTTGGCGGTTGACATTGGCACCACCACTGTCGTTGGCTATCTTTTCGATCTATTTCAAGGGAATTTAATAGCGGTTGATTCGGCGCTTAACATTCAATCAGCCCTTGGCAGCGACGTGGTTTCAAGGATTGAATATGCCTTGAACACACCGGACGGTTTGGACCGGCTGCAGAATATGGTGGCGGACACCATCAATCATATTATAGAAAATTTATGTTCTGCCGGCGGCATTTCGAGTGGGAACATCTATGGCATTGTGACGGTGGGCAATACTTCCATGCATCATCTTTTTCTGGGAATATCTCCAAAGTTACTCGCCAGGTCGCCTTATAATCCAATTACCGGCCGTGTCCTTTGGGTTCGGGCGAACGTTTTGAAATTAAAGGTAAGCCTTATGGCACAGGTCATATGCCTTCCCCTTGTTTCCGGCTTTATCGGCTCCGATACGGTGGGGGTGGTGCTGGCGACCGGTCTTCACAGAAGCCAAATTCCCAAAATGGCCATTGACATCGGAACCAACGGAGAGATTGTGCTTACCGACGGGAAGACCATGATCGCCTGTTCCTGCGCTGCCGGACCCGCCTTTGAGGGTGCGCAGATCCAATGTGGAATGCGCGGGGTGAGCGGTGCCATCGATCGGGTGGAATTCTCTGAAAACAGCTTCAGGTATCATGTCATCGATGAATCGCCTCCCGAGGGAATCTGCGGGTCGGGGTTGGTGGACGCTGTTGCGGCGATGCAGAAGGCAGGTCTTGTCTCAGGGGACGGCAGATTGTTGAGCAAAGAACAAGCGCCCCAGACCTCTTATTCCCGGATGTTAAATCGCGGGAAATATAAAGAATTTGTACTGAGCGCTAAAGACCGCTTCAGTGGGGCCAAGGAAGTGGTCATTACCCAGAAAGACATCAGGGAGCTTCAACTGGCCAAGGGTGCCATGATGGCAGGGATAAGAATTCTGCTGAACACCATGGGGTTGCAAGAGGAGGATGTCAGAGAAGTTTATCTGGCCGGTGCCTTCGGCAATTATCTGCGCGCTGAAAGTGCGATGGCTATCGGCCTTTTGCCGGTTTTTAAGAACGCGAGAATAACTCAGGTGGGAAATGCAGCAGGCACCGGCGCCAAGATGGCCCTTCTCTCGACCCGTGCGCTAAACGAAGCACTCAGAATAGCCCGGCGAATAAAATATGTGGAACTTGCCAAGATTCCGGAATTTCAACAACAATTTATGAAAGGAATGTCTTTACCATCATGGACTTCAGACAGCTAGTACCGCAAGGAAAATTTTCGGAAGAAACGTTTAAAACGTTAAGCCCTGTATTTCAAGGGGAAGCCCTGGTTAAAGAAGGGCGATATGAGGAAGCGGAAACCAAATATTTGGAAGCTCTCAGAAGTTTTCCCAAGGGCAGCGGGGGGCGCTTTCTGGTCTACAATAAGCTGGGTGTCCTTTATGAAAGGCTGAATCAGATCGATCGGGCCATAAAAATCTACGAAAAAGGGGTGGGGGAGGGATCAATCACCCCGTTTTCGTACCAGCGATTAAGCTGTCTTCATCTGGATGCCGGGCGACCGGGAAAGGCGTTGGAATACTGCCGGAGAGGCATCAAATCCCTTAAAAAGGCGAATACCAATCTTTTCCAGGAAATTTATTTTCGTTTCCTCTTTCACAGATTAAAGCTCAGGGGCAAGCGTTTGTCCCGATCTGGGAAAGGTTAAAAAAAGAGGCGTTCGATAAAAATGGTAATTGTGCGCGCAAACCGTCTTTATCAGGATAAATTGAAGCGGAATTTCATCATGAAGGAATTTGGGCACAGTCAAAAGCGGTTCATCAATACATCGTCAACGGTCGTCCATTTTGCACCAGATGAAATCATCACCACTTCTCAGCAGGTATGCCGATATGCTGGAGGCATCGGCTACAAAATGAACAGTGATACGGCGAATCTTGTATCAAAGACCCTTCAGCAAGCCCGCCAACTCATTACACCGGCGTTGGTCTATGCCATACACCCGGCATCCGAACGTTTAGCAGACGGAACCCTGATTCTGCAAAGCGGAATTTCTTTGGTTCTTCCGCCACATGAAAGGGATGTTCATACCCGGTATATTGCTGCGGTTGTCTGCACCCTCGGTAAGGCGTTGGAAATCACTTGTCGTCAATTCGCAAAGCAGAGCAAGTTCCTGGAGTCCACCTTTCTGGATGCTGCGGGCGTAGCCCTTTTAGAAGTCCTCTCCGAGAAAGCTTATGAACTGATCTCGCAAAAGGCACGAAAGGAAAAACTATATATCGGTTGTCGTTTTGCGCCCGGATGCGCCGGGAGGCCCATGTCGAATCAAACCCTACTTTTCAATTTGGTGGACGGTGCGGCGATTGGCGTGCAATTGAATGATCGATGGATTATGAAACCGAGTAAATCCCTTTCATTTTTTATCCGGTTGACGGATCACAAGACCCCCTTTCGAGGGATCTATAAGTGCGAAATCTGTTCGGTAACTGATTGCAGCTTCAGAATCCGCCGGGCACAGGCCTCTTCGCCAAGATTAACGTTGGGGACTGCTGCCGAAATCGGGATGAATTCCTTTAAGTGATATCTTCGCAGAACTCCGCCACCGCTCGACCGGTACATGGAGATAGTTTTCGGTAACGGACATCTTCGATGACCTACGAGAGATCCTTAAGCTCGCGATCGACTTCCATGAAAGCCTGAATACCCCGGCCGGGGCTGGCATCCACGATTGCCAGAGTCCATAAAAGTCCCCACCATGTTTCGTACCATTTCTTTTTTGTGTTTTTCATCGATATTTTCCTAACTGTAAAAACAGTTTAATTATAATCAAGGTTAGGCCGTTCTGAATTTGGCCCATTGATGTCCTGACAAAGCGTGTCGGTGGTATAATGGTTTGTTTAAGAAATGTCAAAATAAAATTTTCCTTTGTCAGGGTTTCCTAAAGATTAAGATTGACCGCGTCGTTATCCATGCCGGATCATGTTCGAAAAAAGAGGAATTACGCGTTCGTGTGTGTATCGGGGTTGTCGTGTTCTTGGAAAATTTTTCTGAATTCGTTTTCAATTAAATCCTTATCGTTTTCATGTAGAATCAATATGAGTTCTGTTCTTTGGATGGGTTGCTGAGTTTCTCTTAATGAAATAACGTTGTTGGAAAACTGCAGTTCCATTTTTCCACTTTCCGTCAATATAAAGCCTTTTGAACGGATAATTTTATTGCCGAGCCGTCCATAAAGATCAAAAAGCTTGTCCCGGTGAAGCGGACGGTGCCTGACAAAAGAAACGGTGGCAAAACCGGCTGTAGAATCATATTTTCTTGGCGGTGTCCGGGCATATTCGATGATCCGGCTGTCATTATATCGTTGAGATATAATTTCATCGTATCCGACCTTGCAAAAACTGGTTTCAATCAGGCGGCTATCGGGGAGAGCCATTGATCGAATCATTTTACGAGCACGGTCAAGGGTTTTCGCGTCAACAAGATCTATCTTGTTCAAAATGACCACGTTCGCCGTTTTGAGCTGTTCCTTTATAACCGGGTATTGGCATGTAAGTATGCTGCTCGCATCCACTACGGTAATTATCCCGCCAAATTCGATTCTTCCT
>JAOUGB010000195.1 GCA_029857875.1 Desulfobacteraceae bacterium
CTATCACCTGGCCGAATTGGCCCGACGGTTCAGTATCGGAACCAACGAAACTTCCCCGATCATCAGTATCGTGTATCTTATCGTCTTTTTTCTTTTCTTTACGAGCCTTGCGCTGAGCAAGATGAAGAAAAGGTTGATTCAATAGTCATTACAATTTTTTGTAATTCCCATAAATCTTCTTCAAACCGCCGCCGATCAGAAGAACACCCATAAGATAGAAACTAAAACGGATAAAGCCGATCACCGAAGAAAACTGCTGTATCTGTTCGACTCTGGGCATGACCTGGGGTATCCTGTAAATGACGCCGATGCCCGCAAGGGTCAGCGCAATACCATAGATGAGCTGAATAGCCGGTTTGTTTTTAAAAATAGACTCTTTTGGGTTGTTGTCCAATTTTTCAGAATTCATGTTTTATCTCAACCTCGATTGTTAATTTAAGGATTCGAGGATTCCCCGGTTAAATTCGCTACGCTCCTTTTCTCCGAAAAATTTAACGGGGCAGGCAAGGGGTGAAGGGTTCGAGTGTTTTATTTCTAACGATTGAATCCTTATGATCTTACCAACCCTTTTTTCTAGTTACCATTTACTATTTACTATTTACTATTTATTATTTACTATTTGGTTTATGTTCTTTCAGAAAAAAATTAATTATACCTGAAGCGGCAGATATTTAGACTATCCTCCCAGATAAACCTCCTTAACCCTGGGATTGTGCAGTAATTCACCGGCCAGACCTTCCATTACAATTTCGCCCCTTTCAAGCACATAAGAGTGATGGGCAACTTTTAGCGCCGCCTGCGCATTCTGTTCCACCAAAAGGACCGTGGTCCCGGATTCATTAAGCTGTTGAATGACGTTAAATATTTCGCGAACGATCAACGGCGCGATGCCCATGGAGGGCTCATCCAAGAGAATCAGTTCCGGTCTGGCCATCAAAGCACGGGCAATGGCCAGCATCTGCTGCTCGCCACCGGACAGTGTACCGGCGATCTGTTTGGAACGTGTCTCAAGGATAGGGAAAATCTCATAAATACGATCAACGCGTTTTTTGATCTCAAGGCGGTTGTTGCGCTTAAAATAGAGATAGGCTCCCAGATGAATATTGTCCAAAACGCTCAGATGGGCAAAAATCTGTCTTCCTTCAGGCACCTGTGATATACCCAACCCCACGATCCGGTTGACAGGCATTCCGGAAATATCCTTGTCTTTATAAAAAATACTCCCCTTACTGATTTTCATCAAACCGGAGATCGACTTCAAAAGGGTCGACTTGCCGGCCCCGTTAGCCCCGATAATGGAAACCACCTGTCCTTTCGGCACCTTTAGGGAGACATTCTTAAGCACCTGGATACTGCCATACGCAGCGTTTAAGCCCTCAATCCTTAGCATGTTTGATATCTCGCTTCGCTCACAATTGGAATAATGGAACAATGGAATGATGGAATAATGGGTTGCTGTAGGAATTAGATTGATATTGTTCCTTCAACCCAGCGTTCCACTATTCCAAGATTCCAACATTCCATTGAAGTAGCATAAACCAGCAGCTATTAAAAAATCTTTGACTTCAAGAAACTGTAGAATTTTCGAGACATACAATTACTCGCTTCCTAAATAAGCTTCAATAACCCTGCGATTATTTTGTATCTCTTCGGGCGATCCTTCGGCAATCTTCTGTCCATAGTTCAACACCGCGATCTCATCGGATATGTTCATGATCACCTTCATGTCGTGTTCCACCAAGAGAACGGTGATCCCCTTTGCATTGATGGCCCGGATCAGAGAAGATGCCACGTAAGTTTCGGTCTCATTCAGCCCGGCTGCAGGTTCATCCAGACAAATCAGTTCCGGTTCACTGGCCAGGGCCCGCCCGATCTCGAGTATCTTTTGCTCCCCTAAAGGCAAACTGCCTGCAGGGTCATTGAATTTATCGACAAGTCCGATAAATTTTAAAATCTTCATGGCGCTTTCTTTAACCTGTGCTTCTCTCCGCCTGAACTGCGGAAGTTTAAGCCCCGAAGATAAAAAAGATGATCGTACTCTGGTATGACAGCCCAGCATCACATTTTCCAGAACTGTCATATTGCCGAACAGCTCCACGGTCTGGAATGTCCTGGAGATACCCCGTTGTGCAATCTTGTGGGCTTTGAGATGTTCAATGGGCAATCCCTTGAACATGACCGATCCTTCTGTGGGCGGAAAAGATCCGGTGATTATATTGAACAGCGTCGTTTTGCCTGCACCGTTGGGACCGATAATGGCTTTGATCATTCCCCTTTTCACCTGAAAACTAAGATTGCTGAGCGCCATCAACCCGCCAAAGGCCATGACCACGCGATTTAGCTCCAGAATATTTTCTTCTTCAACAAAATTCATCGGACGTCTATTCCCTGAACCAGTCTCTTACGATTCCCGGCACCCCAACCAGTCCTTTGGGCAAAAAAATGGTGACCAGAAGCAGGATGGCCCCGTATACGATGACCTCATATTCCTCGAAATAATGGAGCCATTCATAGCTTAAAAATGTGATGAGGCCGGCACCGATAATCGCACCCCAGATGTTATGCATTCCACCCAGCGCAATCATGATCAGAAGCTTGATGGAAAAGAAAAGATCAAAGGTTGACGGGTTGATAAAATTAAGATAATGGGCATAAAGACTGCCCGCCAGAGAAGCCAAAACCGCTGAATAGACAAAGACCAGTATCTTAAACCTGGAAATATCCACACCCATGGCGCTGGCCGCCGGTTCACTGACATGAATGGCCCGTAAGGCACGACCGATGCCTGATTGGATTAAATTGACGGTAAAGATAAAAACAGCAAAGACAAAAATCCATACCAGATAGTAATACTTTTCAATAGAATCAAATTCAAATCCATATAGACTCAAACCCGGGATGCCGGTCATACCATCCGGACCGCCGGTCCAGGACGCCTCTTCATTGAAAATGATATACACAATAATCCCAAAAGCCAGCGTTGCCATGGCCAGATAATGACCCCTTAGCTTCAGAGAAGGCGCTCCCACCAAAACTGCAACCACCGCAGATATGACCATACCGATGAATATGCACGGCCATGGATTCAAACCATACTGAACCGTTAAAATAGCAGAAGTATAAGCCCCGATGCCGTAAAAGGCCGCATGTCCGATGGAGATCTGGCCGGCATAGCCCATGAGCAAACTCAGTCCCATGGTCATCAGGCAGTATATTCCTACAAAGATCATGATGTCGGTATAATTTTCTATAGAGGGAATTTCGTGGGCAACCCATGGAAAGGCGATGATAAAGAGCGCAAAGAGGGTTATGGGAATTTTTCCGATTCGTAACATCCTTAAAACCTTTTGATCTTGCTGATCTCTATACTCCCTAAAATTCCACTGGGTCTAAAAAACAGGACGATCAGAAGCACGATCAGCGCAAAAGCATCTTTGTAACCCGAGCTAATCAGTCCGGCCCCAAACGACTCGATGGTTCCCATAATAAGCCCCCCCAGAATAGCCCCGGGAAAGCTTCCCAGTCCTCCAAGGATGGCCGCACCGAATCCCTTCACCGCCAGCATGGCTCCCCGGTCGTATTCCATAAGGGATATGGGTGTTACCGTAATACCGGCCACCGCCCCAATGGCCGCTGAAAGGGCAAAGGACAACAAAATCATTTGTTTGACATCAATCCCCACCAGGCTGGCCGCATTCGGATTGTCCGCACAGGCGCTCATGGCCTTTCCAACAATGGTTCGATCAAAAAAGATCGACAAAACAATGACAATAACGATCAGAAAGCCGATCACCCACAAATACTGGGGTTGAATCACGGCCCCAAAAACAGTGATGGGATTACGCCCGGAAAATGCTTGTAGATCATAAGGATCCTTGCCCCAGATAAACATGGCCGCGCCCTTGATCAGAATCGACGCTGCAATGGTGGCGATAATCAGCGTAAGCACCGAGGGCTGGCGGATGGGGCGGATCGCCAACCGGTCTAGAAGTATCCCCACCAGTGTCACAAGAATAACCGTGGCCGGGAAAGCCATAATTAAAGGAAGCCCCATGACAACGTGAAAAAAGACCATGATCAATCCCCCCAGCATGACGAATTCGCCCTGGGCGAAATTGATGATCTCGGTCACATTATAGATGATGTTAAATCCCACGGCAACCATGGCATAGACACTGCCTACGGTAATACCGGTGATCAGGTATTGAAACAGCTGCCCTGATAGTGTTATCGTTTCCATAGATTAGAACAGGATTTGAACTCAATTGATCGTAAATAAAACCGGTCAATTGAGGTTTGATTAATAAGCGAGGGTGGCAAAATGGAACGCCACCCTCACAATGTTTGCAGAAAAAAATCTAAAACCTTAAATGATCTAAAGTTTTTGGTTACGATCAATAAGGGTAAAAATTAGTCCGCCAATGCCCAGTCTCCATTTTTAACAACAACCATATTAAAGGCATCTTTCGTCAAACCGTTATGGTCGTCGGCAGAGTAGTTGAAAATACCATGTTGACCCACGAAACCTTTGATATGATTTTCAAGATAGCCCTGAATCTTTGCCTTGTCGCAACCAACATTCTCAAGCGCTTTTACCACCATGTTCAGCGCATCCCATGCGTGACCGCCGAATGAGGACAAAGGTTCGTTATATTTGGCCATATAGTCTTCCATATACTTGGTGGTCACACCTTTTTGCGGATGGTTTGCCGGAAGCAGCCCGGCGATATTACATGAACCCAGAGGGCAAAAAACGCCTTCTGCCGCCCCTGCCGCGAGTTCGATATTTTTGCGGCTGCCAAAGCCATGACTCTGATAAAACGGTATGCTGGTCATTCCCAAATCTCTATAGTTGCGAAGCACCGTCACCTGGGTCGGACCCACAGACCAGTTGACGATGGCTTGTGGCGATGTTCCTTTGACCTTGGTCAGCTGAGCCGTCATATCCGTATCTTTAGGACCGTATTTTTCATCGGCAACAATATTCATTTTATACTCGGGAGCAAGCCGCATGAGTTCATCACGGCCACTGGCGCCAAATCCTGAAGTAACGCTCATAATGGCAATATTACTTATACCGGTTTTTTGCAGCCGTGTATAAATTGCCTCTACCGCCATGGTGTCGGTTTGAGGCGTTTTAAAAACCCATTTATACGGTTTACCGGTCTTGTCATCATGAACGATTTTATAACTTGCTGCACAGGAAACCAGCGGCGTCTTATATTTTTCAGCCAACGGCACAACCGCCAGAGACGTCCCGCTCAAGGAAGGACCGATCACCGCACAGACTTTGTCCTGGGTAATGAGTTTTTTAACCGCCAGATTGCATTTTGTCGCATCGCCTTCGGTATCGTAAACAATCAGTTCCAGCTTGCGCCCGTTAATGCCGCCGGCTTTGTTGA
>JAOUGB010000196.1 GCA_029857875.1 Desulfobacteraceae bacterium
AACGGGAGCGCCATCCGGCCAACGTTATTTTCAACAAAATCCACCTGCGCTACCCGGTGGATGTCTTTGCGGTCAACCCCAGCGGGGGCGATTTGTTCGGGCAGAAAGTATACACCGGTATCCAGGACCTTCCGCAGCCCGTGGATCTGGCGATTATCGCCGTTCGGGCTGAATATACCTTAGACACCCTCAAGGACTGTATAGATGCCGGCGTCGGCGGGGCCACGATCATTTCCGGGGGTTTCGCTGAAATCGGACGCCCGGATTTGCAAAAGCAGCTTGCCGATCTGGCCCGGCAGCACGGTTTTCCGTTTATCGGCCCAAATTGTCTGGGCATCTATGTTCCCGGCCGCATCGACACCTTTTTCATCCCCAGTGAACGCATGGTCCGGCCCGAGTCCGGCAAGGTGGCCATGGTGAGCCAGAGCGGCGGTGTACTTGTCGATCAGATGACCAAATTCGCCGAACTTGGGGTCGGCTTTTCCATGGGGGTGAGTATCGGCAACAAAGCCCTTATTCGTGAACTGGACCTGCTAGAATATCTGGCCGCAGACCCGGACACCGGGGTGATCGCCTTTTACATCGAAGGGTTCGCCCACGGCGAGGGGCGCGATTTTGTGAAGGCCGCTCGCCAGTGCACCAAACCGGTGATCGTTTTGAAAGCCGGCAAGAGCAGTGAAGGCATGCGGGCCGTATCCAGTCACACCGCCTCCATGGCCGGCGACTACGCGGTCTTTTCAGCTGCGCTGGCCCAGCACGGTATCGTCGAGGCGGTCAATGAAATGGAGCTGCTCTCTTTTTGCGAGGCCTTAAGCTGCTATCGGGAACCCATCGACGGCCGTGTGGGCATTATCAGCAGCAGCGGTGGACACGGGGCCCTGGCAGTCGACATTTGCAGCCGGCGTGGCTTGTCCATTCCGGCCATCAATCAACAGCAGCAGGCCCTTATTCGCGCGGATCTGTCCTCCAGCGTGCAATCGATTGCCGCTTTGACCAATCCCATCGATCTGACCGGCAGCGCCACCGACGGTGACTTTATGGCTGCCGCCGAACACCTGGCCCGGGCCCCGGAGCTGGACTGCATTGTTCTGCTGCTGCTGCCTTACTCGCCGGAAATCACCTCCGATCTCGGAGCTCGTCTGAGCCGGGTCTGCCAGCGCAACAACAAACCCCTGATAGCCTACGTTCCCCATGTGGAACGCTACCGCATGCTCATCGAAGGATTTGAATTCAACGGAGTTCCGGTGTCCCCGTCTATCAAAGGGGCCGTGTTGATGGTCGAAGCGATAAAAAGGAGCAAGCCATGCTGAAAACCGAAATCAAGACCGTCCTGGAGGCAGCCCGCACGCGTGGATGGGTCAGCGAGCCGGATGCCAAGCGCCTGCTGGCCTCGGCCGGACTGGCTGTACCGCGTTTTGTTGCTGTCACAGATCCCGGCCAAATCGAATTGGCAGCTGCCGACTTGGGGTTTCCCCTGGCTGCCAAGGTCGTTTCGACCCGCATTGTCCACAAGTCGGATGTCGGCGGTGTGCTCACAGGCATCGAGAGCACCCGGGAACTGACAGCCATATTTAAAACCTTCAGCCACCTGGACGGCTTCGAAGCCATGTTGATCGAACAAATGGTTTCCGGCCTGGAGTTGATCATAGGCGCTAAAATCGATGATCAATTCGGGCCCGTGATCCTTTTGGGCATGGGCGGTACCGGCGTGGAAATTTACCAGGATGTCAGTTTGCGCATGGCACCCCTGGGACCCGAGGATGTAGGCGCGATGATCAAGGGCCTTAAGGCCGGCCGACTGCTTTCCGGGTACCGGGGCCGCCAGGCTGTCAATCGCGACGAGCTGACTCGGACCTTGGTCTGTTTTTCAAAATTCGTCATGGCCGCCGCCGACATGATCGAATCAATCGATCTCAACCCGGTCATGTGTTCTGCGCAAAAATGCGTTGTGGCAGACGCCCGTATTATGCTACCGCCGGTCGACGGCCCGACAGCAGCCTGAGTGGGAATGAGGGTCGGGCCACAGCAACAGCAAAAAAACAACGGGGTCAGGTCCCGGTTAAATATGCTTCGCATTTAACCCCGGTTAAATACGTTTCAACCCAGTTGAATCAAGCTTTCAGCATGTCCGATAAACGGAATTCAACGGGTTAAACTATTGCTATCGCAGATTGAACAGGGCAGGCAGGATAAATCTTCATTCTTGACAGATTGAGCGTGATTGGGCTCAAACCCTGATCCTTGATTAAAGAAATAAAAAAATACAGCAAGCAACTTAAGAGCCGGGAGATTTAATGTCTCTTGACCAATACATTAAAAGCTTTTCTCGCCTGCGGACTGATAAAAACCGTAACCGCTGGCCTGCACTCACCACCTATCAGGCACCGAAAAAATACATTCCGCAATTGAGAGGGTTAAACAGTGCCTAATAATATCTCGGCGGATTTTCCATTTGAATCCAAACGCATAGAGGTTCATGGTTCCAATATTCATTACATCGACGAGGGAATAGGCGATCCGATTCTATTTCTTCATGGCAACCCTACTTCTTCATATTTATGGCGAAATATAATCCCTTTTTTGATTCCGCATGGACGATGTATCGCCCCTGATCTCATTGGCATGGGCAGGTCTGACAAACCCGATATTGATTATCGGTTCTTTGACCATGTGAAATACATAGAAGGTTTTATTGAAAAAATGGAACTTAATAATATTACACTTGTTTTGCACGATTGGGGTTCCGGCATCGGTTTCAATTACGCTATGAGGCATGAGAATAACATCAAAGGGATCGCCTTTATGGAAGCAATAATTACAACATTGAGCTGGGATGATTTCCCGTGGGATTTCAGGATTGGGTTTAAACTATTTAGAACGCCTATAATTGGCTGGCTCATGATTGTGGTAATGAATATGTTCGTAGAACAAATTTTACCCAAGGCAATTGTCCGAAAGTTGACCAAAATAGAGAAAGACCGTTACCGGGAGCCGTTCAAGAGGTTCAAAGATCGAAAACCAGTTTGGCGTTGGCCAAATGAACTTCCTATTGAAGGCAAGCCCGTGGATGTCGTTAACGCTATAGAACAGTATAGCCAGAAACTGGCGGAGTCCGACACACAAAAATTGTTATTTTATGCACAACCTGGGGGATTGATTTCTTCAAAAAAGGTCGAGTGGTGTCAACGCAACTTCAAAAACATAAAAACAATAGATATTGGTCCAGGCATCCATTACCTCCAAGAGGATAACCCTCAACTCATTGGCTCAGAGTTGGCGCAATGGTATAAAAATCTAAGATGAAAAAGTAGGGGAAATAAACCTCCCCGCGGCAAGCCGCGGGGTATCTATTGAGATGTTATATTCAATCTAAGCGCAGCAAGCTGCGGGGTATTAAACCCTAAAACAGAATAAACACTTTTAATTGCCCTGAACGAAATTTGATCCGACACTATCCAGATAAGGAAACCGAACCCATGAAAGACCTATTAATCCAAATTGTAAAAGCACTTGTCGACAACCCGGAACAGATTCAGATTACTGAAATTGAAGGTAGCCAAACTGTTGTACTTGAGCTCAGAGTAGATAAGAGTGATATGGGCAAAGTCATCGGCAAACAAGGCAGAACAGCAAATGCCATCCGGGTTTTATTAAATGCAGCTTCTGGAAAGGCTGGAAAAAGATATGTACTTGAGATTATAGAGTGATGTGGTGAAACAAGAAATACTTGGTTTGATAATGACTATTTAAACGATATCTCTATTAACACAAGATTTTGAATACTGGCAAGAGATATCAGGTTATAACAAGCCGGATTTCTTTCGAAACTTGCTTGGATTCAAGCTCTTTTTCTTACAACACCATCCAATTTTTATGCCTTTAAATCGTTTAAGAGGTGATCCAATGAGCCCAAATGAATTTAGACGCAAGCTCACCGCTATTCTCAGCGCCGATGTCAAAGGTTACAGCCGCCTCATGGGCGAGGATGAGGAGGCCACCGTCCGTACCATAACCGCTCACCGTGAGGTGATAACCATTGTGATCCGGAAGTACAGAGGCCGGGTGGTGGATTCACCGGGCGACAACATTCTGGCTGAGTTTGCCAGTGTGGTGAATGCAGTGCAGGGTGCCGTGGAAATCCAGGAGGTTATCAGAGCCAAGAATGCTGAGCTGCCTGAAGACCGCAGGATGGAATTTCGAATCGGAATCAACCTTGGGGATGTGATCCAGGAAGGAGATCGAATATATGGCGATGGGGTTAATATTGCTGCCCGGTTGGAGGGTCTGGCAGAGGCGGGAGGCATTTGCATTTCTGGCAGTGCCTATGAACAGATCGAGAACAAGCTGGCGCTGCGGTATGAGTACATCGGTAAGCACACTGTAAAAAACATTGTCAAACCGATACGAGTATATAAAGTTCTGATAAGGACTGAAACAGTTGATAAAGTTATTGGCGAGAAAAGAGCTGAACATAGGCATCGTCAAAGAGTAGGTTTTGCTGCGGTGATTGCGCTCCTTGTGGTTGCAGGGGGCTTAGTGCTTTGGAAGTTTTCTCAGCATAAAGCTTCCATCCCATTGAAGGTTGAAAAACCAATTTCATCTTCTTTAAAAGAACAGCAATTTTCTCGGCATAAAGCTTCCATCCCGTTGAAGGTTGAAAAACCGATTTCATCTTCTTTAAAAGAACAGCAATTTTCTCAGCATAAAGCTTCCATCCCGTTGAAGGTTGAAAAACCGATTTCATCTTCTTTAAAAGAACAGCAATTTTCTCAGCATAAAGCTTCCACCCCACTGGAGGGTTCCTCTGAAGAAGAGATGTCCCCCCAGTTGCTTGATAAGCCAGCCATAGCAGTGGGTGGCGATTCAAAGGCAGGTTTCGTTGTTCTGCACGGTAATGGACATCCAACAAAACATATCGAAGGCCTAGTATACAAGCTAAAATCGAGTAAGTTTCTGGTTTCTCACCCGGAAATGCCGTGGTCCGAAAATCGACACTACGACGCGCCGGTGGATGATGCCGTGGAGCAGACAAATTTGGCTCTGGACGAGCTGAAGGAACGGGGGGCGAAGAAGCTTTTTCTGGTGGGGCACGGTAAGGGGGGTGTCTTTGCGCTTTACTACGCTAGCAAGTATCCAGTTGACGGGTTGATCGCCATCGCTCCCGGAGGTAATGTTGGAGGCAAAAAGTTTAGGGAAAAGCTCCAGAGTTCGGTTGAAAAAGCCAAGAAAATGATATCATCGGGCGAAGGCAATCAAAAAACCACTCTTCAGGATCTGGAAGGGAGCCGAGGTGTCACAAACATACAGGCCCCGCCGGCTGCTTACTTTACCTGGTTTGATCCTGACGGAGCGATGAATTCAAAGAAATCCGCCCAAC
>JAOUGB010000197.1 GCA_029857875.1 Desulfobacteraceae bacterium
ATTCAACGGGGAAGGCAGGAGATTTGGGCGGCAGCCATTGTTTATGCCATGGCGCGAATTAATTTCCTATTCGACCCGACCAATGAAGTTTACCTCACGGCAGACGAGATTTGTGACTTTTTCGGCACCAAAAAATCTACGGTGGGCAACAAGGCCGGCCAAATCCAGAAAACCTGTGATGTATGGACCGGCGATCCCGAATTTTCCAATCCTGAGATTGCCGAGATGTTCACCTTGTACGAAACGCCCGAGGGCTTCATCATCCCGGCATCTTTATTGCGCGATCAGGAGATTACTTTTGATTCGGCTGAACCGGATGCGTCATCCAAGACCAAGACATCGCCTACTCGCCCTAAACAGAAGAAAAGCGATGCGTCGTCGAAAAAAGAAAGTCGCAACACCGACGATCGGCAGCTCAAGCTTTTTGATGATTGAGGAACCGGAAACAGATTCAATGTATCTTGATTTTTCAGCAAAACATAGCGCCGAAAACAACGAAGTTTCCCCTCAATAATCAAAACCCGCATTTTATCCCCGCTGAAACGGTATCTCCGCCCCAGTTAAACAGAAAAGACCCATAGGTTTCACGGGGTGAACTTCACTCCGACCAGCATACAGATTTCAGTTTTTATTATTTCCTTGACCGTTCGGAGGTAATTATGTATGGATATTTCTGAATTTACTTGAATATTTTCTTTCCAATTTGATACTGATTCTCATTCAAGACCGAATCGAAGCACGTCTATTTCAATGATTTGATTTTTCAGCACTGATCACGGATCCAGGTCTGACCTCATTTAATGACCAAATATCATTCGCGTAGCTTGTCAACCACCAATTATGATATCTGTAATTCAGCCATTTTAAAGATACTATGGCAAGATATGGCAAATTTGATTTTGGTTAGAAACTTTCATTTTGTAGGCAAGGAACCTTTGCCGCTTTCAACAGCATTAATGAAAAGGAATGATGAAATCACCATTATTTAGACTGGTTACTATAGCATGCTTGCTGCTGTTATTAACTCCGAGTGATTCTGCATCCGTTCAGGAAAACAAAATAGCTTTGATAATCGGCAATGGTGAATATAAAACATCACATCTTGCAAATCCTGTTAATGACGCCAATGATATGGCTACTGCCTTAAATAAATGCAACTTTAAAGTAATGAAATCTATCAATGCCACAAAAAAAGAGATGCGTAGATTGATCAGGAAATTTGGTGAAGAAATCAATAAAGGGGCAGTAGGACTATTTTATTATGCCGGTCATGGCATCCAAGTTGATGGAGAGAATTATCTGGTGCCTGTAAATGCTGAGGTTTACACTGAGGCAGAAGTTGAAGATGAATGTTTGAAAGTTTCATCAGTATTAAGGCAAATGGAAAGTGCAGGAAATAGACTCAATATTATTATCCTTGATGCTTGCAGAGATAATCCATTCGGTCGAAGTTTCAGGTCAAGCAACATGGGCTTGGCAAAGATGGATGCTCCCACAGGCTCTATTTTGGCATATTCTACAGCACCAGGATCTGTTGCCGCTGATGGTACTGGTAGGAATGGGCTTTATACATCCATGCTACTGAAACACATGATGGAGCCAGATCTTGTCATTGAAAGAGTCTTCAAAAAGGTTCGTGTAGATGTAATGAAGGAATCTTCAAAGAGACAAGTTCCTTGGGAGTCTTCATCTTTAACTGGAGATTTCTATTTCAACAGCAAAAGAGGAATAGCTGTAACAAAACTACCTATAGTAGAATCGGAAAAACCAATAAAAGAAACTACGAAATATACATCAATCAGTCCTAAAGTTACACGACCAGAGGTGGTGGCCCACGACGGCAATTTTATCGCCTATTCTAACGGAGTTGTATACGATAAGATTACAGGTCTTGAATGGTATGCCGGGCCTGACAAAAGTACAAACTGGAACGAGGCTAAAAGATGGGTTGAAAGTTTGAATGTTGCTGTTGGCGGCTGGCGGATGCCCACAACAAAGGAACTGAGAACCCTTTATAAGCGAGGGAAAAGGGGGGGCAATATGACGCATTTGCTGAGGAGCAGTGGATTGTGGGTGTGGTCAGGAGAAATCAAAGATACATCATCGGCTTGGGGCTTTGGCTTTAGCGTCGGCTACGAGTATTGGGAAAATCGAAATGCTTCCAGCGGCGCACGCGGTTTTGCCGTGCGTTCTCGAAGATAATGATAATTTGAGCTTAAAATTTGTCCTCTTAGACAGTTCACGCAAACAGATGCTTAATATTGGGGAAGGTTTAACACTAGGTAAAATTGGAAACAACACTCGCAAATGGACGGTACCTCAGAATCTGAACGCCGGAATCTATTACATTCAAATTCTTGATGATAAAGGAAGCGTTCTGACTGAATGTTCCTTCAAGATTTCCAGTTATTGCAATACAAACGGTATCCAGTGAACCATACTGGTTTTGGATAAGGGTTTGCATGGAATCGGTATCAGATCTTGATCAGTGATTAGTGAACTACGGAGATGGTCTTTTCATAAAATATTTCATGAAATACTCAGACTATGTGCAGTCTTCAAATTTACATCCCCGTAAGAGTTCTTCCGGTGTAATCGTGTAAAGTGCGTCCAGCATCGCAATCATGAAACTTCCCGGCGCAGACGCATTTTTTGCTGCAACTTCTCCGGCCAGCCCGAAAAAGGCCAGTCCCGTAGCCGTTGCACTGACAGGGTTTTGGTCGACCGATAGGAACGCGCCGATAGTCACCGTAGCCGTGCAACCGGTTCCGGTTACATATCCCATGAGGGGGTGACCGTTTGAGACCCGTATCACCTGTTGACCGTCTGTAATTAAGTCTGTGGGACCCGTAACTGCAAGGACGGATTCGAGTTCGCCGGCAAGAATTTTTGCGGATCCCGTAGCAGCCTCAACCGAATGGATCGAATCAACCCCCTTGGTTTTTGAATCGTCCTGCCGGAGGGATAAAATCTCTGATGCATTCCCGCGAATGACGCTGACGCGGGTTTCCCGGATGATTCTTTTTGCGGCGCTTGTCCTGAGTGATGTTGCACCGGACCCGACAGGATCGAGTATGATAGGTGTTTTTGATTCCGATGCCTTTTTCCCGGCTTTTATCATCGATGCGATCCAGTCATCGGTCAGCGTGCCGATATTGAGAACTAGAGCCCCGGCAAAGGATACCATTTCTTCCACCTCATTTGAAGCATGGGCCATCACCGGTGATGCACCCATCGCCAATAGGGCATTTGCTGTGTAGTTCATTACCACGTAATTGGTGATATTATGAATCAACGGCTTTTTCTTTCTTATTGCTGCCAGATTCCGAGCAGCTTTTTCTGATAAACTTTTCATGTCTTACCTCGCAGTTATTTCAAATAAGGAAAAATTTCGAACAGAAGTCAAATATGTTATATCCCAACCCAAATTCAATTTATGCTGAATCAGGTATCCTAAAATTAACGAAAAATCAAAAAGGCATACCCCAAAATGAAACATATGGTCATGGGGACGTTCATGCAGGACGTGCAGTGAACGGGGCAAACCTTGATCATTGATTAGTTAGTTCCATCCATAAATGGTCTTTTTGCCCAATCTCTGCGTTATGCTCAAAAAATAATCCTCAGAATATCAATTATATGCCTGCGGTTATTTTTTTCGCATGCCTTGATTTTGAACAATAATCCTCATTTATGAATGGACACTAGTTACCGTGAAGGCCCCGGTCTTCGAGACGTTGGCGACAGTCTTCCCGGTCAAAAACACGGCAGGATACCGGTTTGATATTATGGATGGCACAAAAAAAGCGCGGTTCACCAAAATACTGAAACAGAAATGGGCAGAGTTGTTGATTTTCAAGTGTTTCACCTGCAAGGAAGCCAAACCAGTGATCCGGATAAACAACACCTGTTGGCGGATCCGGCGGTACGCCCCCGATCTGACAGCATACTCCGCAAAGATTGCACCACTGGCCCGAAGGGAGGCTGTGACGGGTACCGTCCACTGGTATGCAGGTAATGGTGTTCGGATCAAACAGGGTTTGAATGTCTTGTCGAATCATTAGAAAAGCTTCGGTCCATTCCACGAGTTCTTGGCTCAGGATCGGTCCCAGGTCCCATCGCCGCTTGTTGATAAAAAACCGCATGCCGACCACATCGGCAAATATCGTCTGTTCCAGCATGCCTAAGGGAAAGTAGGGGTCAGGCAATGCCCGCAACAAAACGGAGACATCTGTTTCGCGATGAAAACGATCCAGCAACCGCTTAAAAAACCGGTTTGCAGCATGCTGTTGTGCGGTATCCGGTCTGCTCAACGAATTTTGCTGTAAACCGGCATACTGTTTGAACAGTTCCGTGATATGATGCTGTTGACAGTTCATGGGGCGATGCTTTTTGTACCCTAATGGAGCGTAAACAAAATGAAGAAAGTCAATTATTGTTAACTATATCGGGCATAATATAGGATAAAGCCAGCATGTTATAACTCGTAAATAAGGAAGTTATAAATTTGAAAAATCCATGAAAAGCCGGGACGGGCATGCGTTTTTACGTTGATAAAGGAGGAATTCCTTCAGATAACCTTCGGAGAATGTCCCAATACGCGCCGCGGTGCCCGGATTTAATCGCTTCGATCAGTTCCGGATTGTCATTATAATTGTAGTCCGGATTTGCCTCGGTCCGTCGACCGAGAAGAAATCTCGGATCATCACCCACAATACCATGTAGCCAATCTTCCACATCTTCACCCAAACTTATATCACAGTAATAAATCGGACGAAGAAAAGATTCATTGTTTTCCAGGGCTCCGAAAAGGCTGGGATTTTTCGATAACGTTCCTTTTGACGTTGCTAGGATTTGTCGCCCGAGGGGTGTCATTGGATATAGTCTTATACCGAGACTGATACCCACACGATCCGGTTTGATCTTTTTCATCAGATGAATCGTTGTTTCAATGGATTTTCTTGTTTCGCCGGGAGATCCAAGGATTAAGTCGAACATGCAAATGATATGATGTCTGAGGCAAATTTCTCGAATTCGAGTCAAATCATCCGAGCTATAATTATGGCCGAGCCGACGCAGCATATTATCATCACCATGGTCGGCACCGAAATCGATTCCAACACATCCGGCGTTACGCATTAGATTTGCCAGCTCTTCTGTAAAAACCTCGGGGGAGCAGTAGGCATACCATTTGATTTTACTTCCCAATCCTGAATCGATGATGGATTTGGATGCCTCAATTGCATGGGAATAGGGCAAATTAAACTCGCAGTCACATGTATGAAATACTTTGATTCCACGGTGACAAAGATCGGTTAATTCCGCCACCACATTTTGTGGCGGACGCAGCCTTATCGTTT
>JAOUGB010000198.1 GCA_029857875.1 Desulfobacteraceae bacterium
GGGCCGGAGAATTCATTGTCCGTCAGGGTGATCAGGGAGATTCCCTTTATGTCATCCGTGCCGGCTCATGCGGGATTTACGTTAGAAGAGACGGAAAGCAGGAAAATAGAATTGCTACCATTGAACGTGGTGAATTTTTTGGTGAGATGAGTCTTTTGACCGGCGAACCGATTACTGCAACAGTACGGGCATTGGTAGATACCTCTGTTATTATTATAGATAAAGAGAATTTTTCTAATATTTTAAACGACAATCCCACTATTTCTGTCCAGTTGGGCGAGATTCTGGCCAAACGCCAAAAGGAATTGGCCGAGGAAGCCGGTCGTATAGTCGCAGCTACGCCTTCTTCCAGCAGCATGATTGCCAAAATCAAGTCGTTTTTCCGAATCGACTAAGCAGTAGAATTTACGTAAAAAATGGCATGGACAAGCTTGACATCTTCAATTAATCAGCATGCACCTCTTCAGACATTTTTTCTACGGATTCCTGAACGTCCTTCTTTATATATTCAACATCTTCTTCCCGAAGATTTAAAAAATCCATAACCCCGTCTTCCATCCCATACTGTGCACCGTTTGTACCCGTCCCATAGCCATTTAGCATTGCGATGTAATCCGCCATGTGAAGGATAAACGCCAATTCACTACCGTCTGATTTGGATGGGTTGTGATGGAATCTGATGGCAATCCTTTGATCGTTGGGAATCTTCCATTTCTGGCACAACTCAGAGGCGATTTCGGAATGATCGAATCCCAGAATTGTTTTTTCAGCATTCACAAATGTATTTTCGCCGTTTGCCATGAATTCATCAAAAGAATCTTTTCTTTCGTAAACATATGGATCGAGGATCAGTTTTCCCGCATCATGAATAAGTCCGGCGAAAAAGGCCAAATTCCCAAACTCCGTATCTTTTCTGTTCGCAATAATCCTTGAACCAAATGCAACAGCAATGGAATGCCGCCAAAGATCTCCGGAATCGAGCTGGTATCCTTTTAAATCTTTGCTCATCAGATTTGAAATGCCTGCAACGGATATCAGCTCTCCAAGCGATTTAAACCCGAGCAACACCGAGGCATGCTGAACAGAGGAAACCTTTCCGCTCAGACCATAATACGCTGAATTGGCCAATTTCAATACCCGGGTGGCAATGGCCTGTTCTAATTCTATTACCCTGGCAAGTTCTTTAATATTTGAATCAGGCCTAGCCATTATTCTTTGTGCTTTTTGGACAACATGAGGCATTGCCGGCAAGTCGTCCAATGTACGAAGAATGCCATATTTCAATTTAATGCCTGAGGGTTGATTTTTTCCAAAAGACGGTTCCGGTGCAGGTTCAGCTGTTTGGTTTTTTTCCCCGGGTTTTGTCGATTGAAGCGGTTTATTCGGTTCTGCTTCAGACCTTAAATCAATGACAATCCGTTTTTTACAGGCCAAACATGACACTGCAAATTTCTTTCCAAATGGAATTTTTTCATCTGGAATATTATATGCCTTGCGGCAATCTGGGCATTCTATTTTCATTGTGGTTTATGATTCATCAGGTTTACAAGAATTTTAGTTGAAGCATCTATACGACCTGCCATTTGTTCTAAAATCTTATTGGTAATTTTAGGATATTTGTCGATAATTTCTTGAAACTTGTCTCCAGGGTAACGTTCGATAATGGACTTTCCTCTGGAAATGACAGTTTCGGATCTTTCTTTACCGGTTATGGCGGCAATTTCTCCGAAGTATTCACCGGGTTGAACAATTTCTGATATTTTTTTCCCGTCTTTTACGACAATCAGTTCACCTTTAACAAGCTTAAAAAAATCAGAACCTCTATTCCCTTCTCTGAAAATTACAGCTTTACTGTCATATTCCTCAATCTCAGGAGTGGCAAGGTATGCCGGAATTGAGCCTTTGGTTAAATTTGTTCTTCTTAACACCTCCTCAACCGAAGTCGATCCCTGACGAATTTTTTCCAGACCCGCATCCCTTAATGTCACCATGCCTTCATGTATCGCCGTCTTTCTCAGTAGATCTTCCGAAACATCGGCACTAATTACCCTGGCAACATTTTCTGTGACTTCCATCATCTCATACAAGCCGACACGCCCCTTATACCCGGATCCCATGCATTCCGGACAGCCTTTGGGCCCGTGGATTTGAAGTTTTGAAATTTCATCAGAAGAAAATCCCATGTCCACAAGTTCTGCTGGATTAATGTTTTTCTCTACAGTCTTACAGTTTGGACAAAGTCTTCGAACCAGGCGTTGAGAAAGCACCATTGTTACTGCGGAAGCCAGCAGATAAGACGGTATGCCGATATCCACCAGACGTCCGATGGTAGAGGGGCAGTCGTTGGTGTGAAGCGTGCTGAAAACGAGGTGACCGGTCATGGCCGCTTTGACGGCAATTTCCGCTGTTTCCATATCTCGAATTTCACCGACCATGATGATGTCCGGGTCCTGACGCAAGAAAGATCTGAGGGCTGCGGCAAACGTCATACCCACGTCATTCTTGACATTCACTTGGTTAATTCCCTTGAAATTGAATTCCACGGGGTCTTCTACGGTGAGTATTTTGCAATCTTCTTTGTTCAGTTTATTGAGGATCGAGTATAATGTGGTTGTTTTCCCGCTGCCGGTGGGACCGGTGACCAGCAGCAGTCCATAAGGCCGATACACGCAGCGCTCAAGTGCATTCAATGTTTCTCTCTCAAACCCCATTTGAGAAAGATCCACCCTCAGTGAAGACTGGTCGAGGACACGCATGACGATACTCTCACCAAAAAGCGTGGGCAATGTTGAAACACGAAAATCGATGGCTTTCCTTTTTCCAAAGGCCATCTTGATCCTGCCGTCCTGTGGTACACGGCGCTCGGCAATATTGAGCCCGGCTAAAATTTTCAGTCTGGAATTTACCGCATTTTTGATGCTGGTCGGTAAATTCATAGACTTAAACAGATAGCCATCCAGCCGGTATCTGACCTGTAACATTTTCTCAAAGGGTTCAATATGAATATCACTAACACCCTCATTAATGGCTTTAACAAGAATACCGTTTACAAGCTTGATAATCGGTGCATCAGATGCCGTGTATTCGTCGACAGCCGCCTTTTCATCATGATCCCCTATCAATTCCATATCGACCACGGCTTCTGAAACCAGAGAACCGAAGTCGTCGACCATTGAAACCGGTTGTTCTTCTTCACCAGCATCATCTTGGATACCAAAGTAACTCTTGTATTCCTCATCACTTATTTCATAATGGGCTTTGTAAGCATCAACGATATCCTTTTCGGTAGAAACACAGACACTGATACTTTTCTTAACTTCGTTCTGCAGACGATCCAGTGCGCTGGTATCTGTTGGCTCTGCCATTGTAACGACAAGCGCTTCTCCTTTGAACCTCAAAGGAAAAGCCATATATTTTTTAGCCGTTTCATACGGCATAATTTTAAAAACTTCCGGATCCGGAGTGGTTTTGGAAATTGTAATGGTAGGATAGTTGTGGACACGGCTTAGAACATTTACAATGGTATCTTCATCAATGTAACCGAGCTTGACAAGTATATTCCCCAAACGCCCATTATTCTTTTTCTGATAATTGATTGCATCTTCAAGGTGGGTTCCGGTGATATAGCCTTCTTTACACAATAGTTCGCCAATCTTGGTTTTTCCGGCCCCGGATTGATCCATGATCGTCGATTTAAGGCTCGATTTTCTCGATTGAACACCGTTATTAGATTGGTCGCGTTTTATCGGATTTATATTTGCCATTTCTTTATATTGGTTAGCCTTTTCTTTCGTTGTCCACTGTTATACATTCCAGCAACTTGAAGGGGTGTGGTCATTCTGCAACTTTTGCAACATATGTGCCGATTCTAAAGGGACCTTTATAGAGTTTAACAAATAAGATCATAAAGCTTATGATATCAATAGCATATATCTCTTATCAACCGCTTGTAAAAATTACTTTTTTTGAATTGGTACCGACAAATTATTGACACATATAAATAAAACCGACAAACATTTCACAAATAACATTACAATTTCAAAATTAAGACACTAATAAGCGACGCATCTGAATCCAAGAATATTAGAGTGTGATTCCGGTTCTATCATAAATCGACTGAATAATCTGATATCATTTCCTGATATCCAGCTTCCACCCCTAACAGCCCTATATTTTGCGCCATGTTTTTTTTTGGACGTTGAATCAAAACTGTCATTGGTCCATTCCAAAACATTTCCTATGGTGTCAACAATGCCAAAATCGTTTTCAAATTCAACGTATTTGTCTACAGATGTCGTGTCGGCGGTACAACTATCTTCAATGTTACAGGCATCTTTTTTCCATTCCTGTCCCCAGGGGAATATCCATCCGTTTGCAGTTCTAGACGCCGCTTCCCACTCATTTTCAGTGGGTAATCGCTTCCCTGTCCAGGCTGCAAATGCCATGGCATCCTCCATACTGATTTGAACCACGGGGTGATTTCTTTTATTGTAAAGTGTGCTTTTAGGTCCGGATGGTCGATACCAGCATGCGCCTTCAACTGTTTTGCAATAAAGTGAAGAATTCCATGTGGAAGTGATCAATCCTGTTGTTTCATCTTTCTTCTTTTCAAATCGCCCATAATAAACAGTCCCATATCCAAACTTTTCCGCAGTGGTTTTATATCCTGTTTTTTCAACAAAAATTTCGAAAAGCCCATTAGTAATGGGAAATCGGCCAAAATAAAAGGGCTCCAAATATACCATTTGTTCAGGTTTTTCATCCTTTTTAGGATGATTGCTGCCGATTATATATTCGCCGCCTGGAATCAATATGTATTGATTATAATACCTGTCCATGGAACCCAGGTACCCATCGAATTCTTCGGAAAGGAGTTTGTCCTTTTTTATTTTACTATCTGCTTCAATACAGTTTTCCTGCCCCAAAGAACCAACCGGGAGCCCCAATTCTTCATTCCCTTTTTGCTCCTCCCCATCTTCAAATTTATGTTCGGCCTTCCCTGACATGCCATGGCCAACGCCTTCACCAGCTTCTTTGTCACCAGCCTCAAGACCCGTCCCGACATCCTTGGCTCGATCCCCAGCCTCGTCGCCAATATCTTCCCCTGTCTTTTCCTGCCCTGAATCTTGCCCGAGACCGATGCCTTCCAAGGTGTCTTTATCCCCGGGTCCGGATTCACCTGCCTGTTCCTCTGAAATCTCACCTCCAAGCATTCCTTCAACGTCATCAACGTCTTCGACATCGTCTAACTCTGTATCCTCTTCAGCCAATACATCTTCAAGTTCTTCATCAATCTCGGCTGCCTCAACCAAATCATTTGTATCCGTGTCTGCAATCTCTTCTATCTCTAAATCTT
>JAOUGB010000199.1 GCA_029857875.1 Desulfobacteraceae bacterium
TGTCCCCGGGACAGGGTTTTCAACCCTTTCAACAAAAGGAACGGTGATGCCATACTGGCTACAGAACCCCTACCAAGACCATATGTCTGATAGAGTTTTTTTTCGGGATCGCAGATTATTGGAAATAATAGAGAAAATTGCTTTTTAAACGCTTCCGCCTGATCGGGAGTTCCCAGACCAACAAGAACGACCTGAAAGCCATTGTCTTCAAACTGTGCTTTTGAGCGATGCAACTGCACCGCTTGTTCACGGCAAAATGGTCAACCGAAATGTCTAAGAAAAACAAGAAGCAGGGGACGTTTCTTCCATAAGCCACTGAGACGGTGGTCCGTCCCGTCGGAAAACGTCACCTCGGCATCCGCTGCTTTCTGATATGTCTCTGATGAAGTCACTTGCCCTATCCTTTATTTAAAAGATATGATCATGTGGTAATTTTGATTTGTTGAAACATTTGGGGGCGATTTGCATCAAAATTTTACGATAATACTTAGCATGACAATTCGACGGGAACACCTTTTTTTCTCAGGTCTTCAAGTATCGCCTCTAGTTGGGATTTTTCACAATCTTCAATGTGGTAGACATTTTTTACGCCATCCGTGAACAGCAATACAAAACGGCCGTTGTCATCCACGTAGGCCTTACGAATATAATCATCGTCAAGCCAGGGAGTGATCGCCTTCATAAAATCAGACAAATTACATGTTTTCATTGAAACACCTCCTAACTTCCAGAGTTTTCCGAAACGCCGAATGAGGCGTAAAAAACCATTTGCGATGGGGTTTAAGCATTAATATATCCTATCTCCATCAAAAGACAAAGTCAAAAAGGAAAAAGTTACACTATCTATTCCATCGGATTTTTCGAGGAACACCGATTTGTATTTACGAAAAAGGATTGAAAAAAGTGATGCTGTGTCATACGTATTCCTAAGTGTAAGATAGTTGATTTCGATGATGAACGGAAAAGAGAATACAGAAGAAAAGTGGATGAAAAAGCCCACCCTTATGTTTGCGGATGACAATCACTAACACCGATTCATTGTGACGATGATAAAGAAAAAAACAAACCCGGTAATCGAAGCCCGGAATCTAACACGAATCTATACGCTGGGTGACAGTGAGGTGATCGGCATCAATGATATCGGCCTCGATATTGCTCCCGGTGAGTTGTTGGTGCTCAAAGGCAACAGCGGTTCGGGAAAGAGCACCCTTTTATCTCTCATCGCCGGTCTGGATCGCCCCACCCGGGGGTATCTGAATGTTGCGGATCATGATCTCACCAAAGCGACACCATCCGATCTCACGCATTTCCGGCGTGAAGTCGTGGGTATGGTCTTTCAATCTTTCAATTTAATGCCTACCCTGAACGTGGTTGAAAATGCCTGCCTGCCGGGATTGCTGGCGGGAAAATCTGCAGGCCGGATAACATCAAAAGCCATGGAACTGCTGGACTGGTTGGGTCTTTCCAGCCGATGGAACCATTTGCCGGCCCAGCTTTCCGGTGGAGAAATGCAGCGTACAGCAATCGCCCGGGCACTGATCAATGATCCGGATATCATTTTGGCCGATGAACCCACGGGAAACTTGGACAGTCGCAACGGCCAAATTGTGGTGGAGTTGTTTGCGGAGCTGAATCGTAAATGGAACCGAACCGTGATAATCGCCACTCACAGTGATATTGCAGATTCATCGGCATCCATGACCATCTGCCTGAAAGACGGAATGATTACCGATCAAACATGCGACATATAGCCTTTTTTTTTCGATTTTTTATTTGGTTCAGTGTGCGAAACATGAAAAAGCACCTGGGTCGAGCGCTGACGGTGCTTTTGGGCATCGCGCTGGGCGCCGCAGTCTTTACCAGTGTGCGACTTTCCATTCATGCTGCTCTTGATTCGTTCACCCGAAGTATGGACGTGATTGCCGGCAGTGCTGATCGGGTACTGGTCCAACCCGGGGGTCGAGTGCCCGAAGAATGGGTGGCCAAACTCATTCAGCTTAGCGTTGTCCGGGAGGCTTCACCTGTTTTGACCACATATGTCCGTTTGGCCGATAAAAAGTCCGAACCGGTTTTGTTGATCGGTGTTGATCCTATCATGGATCGGAGCTTTCGCAAATGGCAGATTTCTGAACTCACGGAAGAAGATGCCGAAAGCTGGATTGAACTGCTCAAAAGACCCTATTCTCTGATCATCGGAAAGTCTCTGGCCGAAAAATACGCGTGTCGTCGCGGCGATCAACTTACCATTGAGCACACCCGGCAAACCGCCTTTTTTAACATTGTTGGAATTCTGTCAACCGGCGGATTGGCCACAGCGGAAGGGGGGATGATCGCATTAACCGACATCGCCACCTTTCAGGAGTTTACCAAACTTCACGGATGGGTGGATCGCATTGATTTAAAACTTTCGCCGAAGGCCACGAACAGGGATCTCGAAATAATCCAAAGAATACTGCCTGAAAATATTTTGCTCAGTTCCCCCTCTGCCGCAAAGGAGAGCGGTCAGTCAATGATTCGAGCCTATCAGCTTAATCTTTCGATTCTTAGCTTTGCCTCATTGTTTGTGGGGATGTTTCTGGTATATAGCCTGGTGGCGCTGAACGCTGCTTCTCGGCGTCACGAACTGGCCATACTGCGCGCTACCGGTGCATCGCCTTATCTGCTATTTCTGGTGTTTTTAGCAGAAGGGGCGATGTTTGGCATGATCGGCTGGTTAACGGCACTTCCCATCAGCACGGTACTGGTCAAGTATTTGTTGAAGGGTGTCAGCCAGACGATTTCGATACTGTTCGCGAGAGTTCAGGTGGACACGCTCTCTTTGAGTTCCTGGGAGGTCATATTGAGTTTCAGTATCACCGTGTTTACCTCAAGTGTTTCCGCCTTGCAGCCGGCTTGGGAAGCCATGCAAGTATCCCCCAACGAGGCACTCGAAATATCCCATCATGGCATGCAATATAAAAAATCTCCCTATAAACTTGCCCTGGTAGGAATAGGATGCCTTTTTCTGGTGGTTCCGTTGTCCCTGCTTCCGAAGGTTTTGAATATGCCCTTGCCGGGATATGTTGCCATACTGCTTCTGTTTGTTGGGTTTTCCCTGTTTGTTCCTTGGGGCCTCAGCCAAATGGGGAAGGCTCTGTCACCGACACTCCATCGATTTGCCGGGATTCCGGCGTATCTTGCCGGCCGGTATGTGCGGGACAGCGGAACCCGAACGGCGGTTTCCGTGGGCGCACTCATCACTGCTGTGGCATTATTTGCATCTTTGGTCATCATGATCTACAGTTTCCGCAGCACGGTTGAGTTGTGGGCCGATCAGACGGTGAGCGGCGATTTGTTTGTCACGACTAAAATGGGAGAAATCAACCGGTTTCGCTACCCCATACCTCGGGCGGTTGTGGATGGACTGGAGGAATTCAAAAATCAAGTGGACATTGTTCCCAGCCGCCGGTATTTTTTGACCTATAACAATTTCCCGTATGAATTCGAACTGCTGGATATCGATGTCTTTTTACGTCACGGGGACTTTGTCTGGTTAAAGGGTGATCCAGATCGGGTTCGAACGTTGTTGAAGCACGGTAAAGGGATTGTGATCTCTGAGGTCTTCTCCAATCGTACCGGATTGACGACCGGCGACAGGTTTCGGGCCCGGATCGAATCATCGCTGGTTGAGCTTCCGGTGTTGGGCATCATCCGGGACTATCGGACCCAGGGTGGCGTGGCCTTTTACTCTCTGTCACAGTTCAAAATGCGTTATCATGACGTTCAGTGGGGCGGATGTCGTATCTTTTTAAAAGATCGTACAAAGGATTTGGAAACGGCCGTTGGGTCACTGCAAAAAAAAATCATAAGACGCTGGGGAGACACGTTGGAAATCATCAGCGGCCATGCGCTGCGAAATACCATTTTAAGGGTCTTTGATGAAACCTTTGCCATTACCACCGTTCTTTTACTCATTGCATTGGCCATCGCCGCTCTGGGCATTGCCACGACACTGACGGTATTGGTGCTGGAGCGCTCAAAGCAGTTAAATACGCTATATGCCGTTGGTGCTGACTTTGGGCAGATTCGATCCATGATTCTCTGGGAGGCGGCCTTTATGGTCCTTGCCGGGGAATTGGCAGGGATCATTTGCGGATTTATCCTGTCTTATATACTGGTGTATGTTATCAATCGCCAATCCTTTGGCTGGACATTCCTTTATGAAGTCGACTGGGGGGCGCTGGCGATGTCATTGCCGTTGATTATATTGACAGCTCTGGCTGCCACATACCCGGCGATCAAAATGGTGTTTCGAGAATCACCGGCTATGCTGTTGAGAGAGAGTTAACCCGCTAAACCAGAAATAGGAAAGAGAAAAGAGGAAAGGGGGTAAGGGAAACCACGGATGAACACAAATAAACACAAATATTTTGAAAATTAAGAAAGTAAGAAGTTGAGAAGATCAGAAGGTCGGCAGATTTTCTTGATTTCCAAATTTCTCATTTTCTAACCTTCTCATCTTCTAATTACATTTGAGCCCATTTGCGGTTATCTATTTTTTAATTCCTAATTCCTATTTTCTAATTTAAACATGATGAATTCTAACAAGCGATGGATACTTTTTTTACTGTTAATCTTTGTTTTTACCCATGTGTGGGTATACGCCGAAGATACAAAGGGGTATCTTTCTGTAACCGGTCCATGCGAACTCGAATTCCCTGAAGATCACGCATCACATCAAGGATATCGAACAGAATGGTGGTACTATACCGGAAATTTACAATCCGCAGCCGGGAATCGCTATGGATTTCAGCTCACTTTTTTTAGAAGACAAATCGTCCCTTTAGAATCTGAAAAGAAATGGCCAACGCCTGCATCAGCCTGGCGCACCAGTCAGATCTATCTGGCCCATGCGGCCCTATCAGATCTCGACGGAAAACACCATTTTTATACCCAACGTACGGGTCGAGGGGTGCTGGGGATTGCCGGTGAATTCCGGAACAATGGTGTCATTCGTATCTTTCTCAATAAATGGTCCACCCAAATCGGCCCAAAAGCTCACCATCTAAAGGTTATTTCCGACCCATTCTCTTTTGATCTCAATTTAACACCCGTCAAACCGACCGTGTTTCATGGAAAGGAAGGTTACAGCCGGAAAGGTTCAACACCCGAAAGAGCCAGCTGTTACTATTCATTGACCCGGCTCGAGACCAAAGGACAGGTAACACTCGCTGGAAAAACATTTGCTGTTAACGGCCTGTCTTGGATGGACCATGAATTCAGCACTGCGACGCTGGAACCCGGGCTCGTCGGATGGGACTGGTTCAGCCTTCAGTTATCCGATAACACGGAAATCATGATCTATCTTTTGCGACA
>JAOUGB010000200.1 GCA_029857875.1 Desulfobacteraceae bacterium
TCTCCTCCCCGAACATGTTGGAAACAATTTTTAGGATGCATGATTTATTAAATGTGACGGAAACAGTTCCATTTGATTCACCAGTAAATCCGATAACACCGGAAACATCTCCTTGGGCAAAGTCATTTTCTTTGAGGTAAGGTTTTCCTGCTTCAGGCTTAATAAATGCCATTGTTTCAAGAACATTCAACGTCGCATTAATAAATGGATTAATAAGTTTTACATCCATTGCCCCATCCTCTTTGATCACTAATTGGAATGTGAAAACAGTGAAGAATTGAAAATCAATCAAATACCTTCTTTAATTTTTCGCTGATTGTTTCTGACGTAAACGGTTTCACCTAGCAAATACTTACTCCTGACCTGATTTTCGTCTGTTACTGTTCGACCTTTTAATTTCGTCTATGTTGGGGTTTGCTTCGATACAGGCAGGACACTTGACTATATACTTGTCAGTTGAAGACTTAAATAAAATGCCACCCTGTAATCCAAATCCCCCTGATGTTGGTGTTATTTCAAGGATTGTTTCGCATCCGCAGTCTGAACATTTACCATTTAATACGAGTGTCGATTTTTCTGGGTTAGCTTCAAATATTTTTCTTAATATCTCAATCATTATGGATTACATTTTTTGCGATTTCAGCAACTGTCCTCGGATAATCATCAAATGTTGTCATATGGAAGAGGTTTTTATTTATAGGTAGAGTCTTTTTGGCTTCATTCAGAATAATTTTATATTTCTTATGTTATCAGGAGCTCCTTAATTGTATTTAAAAGCTCGTATAGTTCAAAAGGTTTGGCTAAGGTCGTTGTGTACCAAAACTCTTGGCCAAATGAAAATAGTTCTCTGGGCCGATCCGACCGCCTTCTGATTTGGTGGGGTTATCTTTTCCGGACTGCCTCCTCCTCACACTTGCGGATATCAGCTTCCTTATTTAACCCTTTGAATTATTAATCCAGATCCTAATGTCCAGGTTTTCTGATCATGCTTGGCCCTTTATCAAACCACACTCTTCAGACCAAGTAACTTATTATTGTAACAATAACATAAATTTTAGCATGATTGTTGGTAAATAACTGGGAGCGAATTAGTAGTTTTTAACTACCTATAATTATCTGGTGAGAGATTGGAGATAGGTCCTGAGATTGATTTTCTTGTGTGACAATCCCAGCTTTTTTCGGATATTTTTCATGTGAAACAGAACAGCATGAGGTGACACATTTGACAACAAAGCAATATCTTTATGTGTTTTACCCTCCCTGATGAGGTCGGCTACATGAATTTCAGTTGGCGTAAGATCTAAGTATCCTGCTAACTGGTTTTTTGCAAAAGGAAAAATCACTTTATTAAAATTTGTTTTTATAATATCCAGATAGGTTTTATTTTTTGGGCCTATGCCGCCTGCCTCCAGCTTTTCAATGTAAGGGAAAATGAATTTTTTTAAGTTAATCAATATATTTTCTTCCAATTTTTTCTTCTCTTCCTCAAGGTGCTCCAGGAGAACCTCCAATGCTGTGTTTACTTTTTCAAGATGTTTAGCCTTTTGCGAAAGTTCCTTCCTTTTTTTCCGCAACGCCTCCTCTGTCTGCTTGCGTTCGGTTATATCTCTTACCACTCCACAAAGTATCCGGCGATCCCCCAACTTAAATGTTCCAGAGGATATCTCAACAGGAAATATTGTCCCATCCTTTCGCTTATGGTATCGAAGTGGGATTCTGGAAATTTCGCCGGAAAGGACCTGTTTAATGGATTGCTCGGATTCTTCTGGTTCGGCTGTAATGCTCGAATGCCTTAAACTAAGGAATTCGTCCTTGCTGTAACCATACATGCTCTGGCAGATGCCATTGACATCAATAAACTCTTTTGTTGCAACGTCAAAAAGCATAATGGCATCAGATACGGTATCGAAAAGCTGACGGTATTTCTCTCCACTTTCCTGCAGTGCCGCCTCCACCTGTTTGCGCGTTACTATTTCCTTCTTTAATCGCTCATTTATTTTGATAAGATCGGCTGTTCGTTCCTCAACCCTTCCTTCTAACTCATCGTGAGCTTTTTGTAGCCCTTCCTCCGCACGCATTCGCTGAATTGCCAGTGCATAATAATCGGCCAGTCTGCGAATTGCATTCAGATCATGTTCCGTATAATCTTCGTTTTTATTCGCAAGTGCAATCTGGCCAACAAGTTCTATGTCCAATGTGACGGGAACAGTTAGAAAACGTTCAAGAGGTATGTGTCCTTTGGGGAGGCCTCTTGCTGCAGGATGTTCGGCTGGCTTATTGGCAATAAAAGCCTCACGAGTGTTTAGAGCATGTCCCCAAAGCCGGCCGTAGAGACCATCCTTTCCAATGGGAAAGGCGATTCTGGTTTTCGTTTCTGTTACCGTACACTGCCCGTTTAGCATCTCTGTTAGAGTATGGCCGACATTTTCACCGGTATTCGGATCGACTGAGGACACATAACCGTGCTTACTGCCCGTTAAGTGCATGGCCTCATCCAAGATTGTATTCGTGATGTCTTCAATGGTGGAATCATGTGAAATAAGTGGTTTATACAACTTTGATAGAGAGGTGTTCACAGCCAATTCCCATTTCAACGCCTCCTCTGCCTGAATCCGATCGGTAATGTCATAAATTATCGAATACAGAAGTTTTTGGCCATGTAATTTAATAGGGCCGCTGTATACTTCAACATCACGGATATCTCCGTTCGACAAACGGTGACGGAAAATAAAGTGGCGTCGTTTTTCCGACTTTGCCTGTTCCATTTCCTGGAATACTTGTTCCTTGGTTAGTATATTTATGTCTGTAATTTTCTTAGCAGTAAGCTCTTCCAGACTCCAGCCATAATAGGAGATAGCTGCTGGGTTGGCATCTACAATATCTGCACTCTCCGGATCAATTAGGAGCATCACAGAGTGATTATTCTTGAAAAGGCTCCTGTACCGTTCCTCACTGTCCCGCAGCGCTTCCTCTGATTGCTTTCGCTCGGAGATGTCACGCGAGACGCCATGCATCCCGACAACTGCTCCACCGGGACCCCTTATCGCTTTAACGATGTTCTCCATCCAGACGGTAGAACCGTCCTTGCGGCAGTACTCGACCTCGATTGTGATTGACCTGTCTGGATCAACCGTGTCCTCCTCATCTCTCTGAAGCTCTTCTAAAAACATTATTTGGACCTTTTGAAGAGACTCCGGTGTAATCATTTCCTCCAAGGGCTGCCGTTTTCGTTCTTCCGGCGTAAAGCCCAGCACATTCTCGATGGAAGGGCTAACATATGTGGTTTGAAAATTCCGGTCGATGGTCCAAACGATATCGACCATCTTTTCTGCGAGAAACCTAAATTTTCCCTCGCTTTCCCGCAGTGCCCGCTCCGCCTGCTTGCGGTCAGTTATATCCCTGAAACTCCATACTCGACCCGCTATCTGCCCATCTCTAATCAAAGGAGATGAAAAACGTTCAAAAACTCGACCATCTTTAAAATCGAGCAGATCGAAATCCTCATCCGATGTTTTGTATAAAGCCTGAACCTTTGAAAGGAATACTTCAGGCTTTTTCAACTGACCTAAAACAAAATCTAAAAGCTTTTTATCTTCTCTTGTTCGGATAAGTTCAACAGGGATCTGCCACATTTGAGAGAAGCGCTTGTTTGTATGCGTAACCTGTCCTTTTTCATCAACTACCAAGATACCGTCTGCAGTTGATTCAACGGTAGCTCTGAGGAGTTCCTCACCCTCACGCAGCGCTTCTTCAGCCTTTTTGCGTTCGGTGATGAGTCTTGATAACTGGTCAATTTCTCGTAAACGTATTCTCCCGGTTTCTACTGCAATATTTTTATAGTACTCTATCTCTTCTTTTGCTTTTTTTAGCGACTGTTCCAATTCAGAATATTGCTCTATTAAAGATTTGTTTTCTTCAACCATCATCTTTTTCTCCAGCCAAAACCACTAACACTCCTGTCCAGTCAAGCCCTCTACTTTTTTGAAGAAGAGGGGCCACTTCAACACCAGAGTAAAAACCAAATAATGGCGAATTATGCTGGTTAAATACCGACTGAATTTCGGAAGCTTCTTCGGTTTTGGTATTAGAATAGCCTGATGTTCGCCCAGCACAATCAATATAAAACCCGAAAAGAGCTTTCTTTCCATCTGCTTTTATCTGGTCCATCAATTCTGTGGAATTTTTCTTTGCAGACTCAATCATTTTTTCTGTATCTCTTAACATAAATTGTATTTCTGTCCCTGTCTCAAAGTCTGGTTCAAAAATACCAATACCTTCTCCATTTGGTAAACATCCTGTAATGAGCCTGTTGACATAATTTTCTTCAATTGGCTGTTCATATCTTTTCCCATGGTTTTTCCCTATTGTCAAAAGGTTAACAGGACGTTGGTGTCGCCAATCATTGTTTCCATAAAGCTCATCAATCATCTCAACGATAGGCTTCCCATCCAATTCATAAATGATAGATTTGTCCATTTTTGTAATTTTATGATAGACACCACTTAAAGGTGTGCAACCGTGCATAATTCGAAAATAGGGCTTGAAATCACCAGTTAACATGACGCCCACTACACTTTGGCTGTCAACATAAGAGCCGCAAAACTGTTTAGTGGGGCCAAGGTCATAACCTCCTATTAAACCTGCACCTACAATAGGAACATTCGATTGGATCTCCTGTTCAATGCCCTCAATTAGAGGGGATGAAGCGTTAAGAACCGGTGGCAATTCGTCTTTTGCAGGAGTTTTAACCGAATCATAAAATATAATTAAAAGCTTGTCTTCTTGTTCATGCGACAATTTATTTGCTAATTTATACCCTGCACGTTTCTCATCTTTATCCAAATAACTTGCTGCAGCCTCTCTATACTTGAGTGTTTTTGACTCTATTATAGCAGCACCAGCAGGATAACCTTCATATGAAAGCAAATCATTGGTAATAATTCCTAAAGCGGAACCGCCTATAATGGGCACTTGATCTCCCACAACATTTTTCAGCCCTCGGAAATAATCTTCATGATCGACTTGTCCACCGCAAAAGGCAAACACCAAATCCGGACTTTGAATATTCCCTTTTTCCATTGCATTTTTGGCCACTGCCATACCTGATAAGAATCCATCTTTTTGGTTAGAATATCCGGTTCCAATTTTCATTTTCCTTCTCCTATTACAAACAATGTGACGACGCAATGCTTGTATCATCACCAACAAAAAAATGAGACTCGCATAAGTCAAAAGATTTCAGGATGGTGAAGGAATGCACACTTCTTGCAGTAATATTCTCTGATTAATATCGGCTAAACAGCTTAACTTCTATTAAATAGTGTTGATTTAATAAATTATGTAAAAT